>CAYZKE010000142.1:4594-7578 GCA_964478505.1 uncultured Loktanella sp. | reverse complement strand
GGCCAGCGTGGTCAGACCCAACAGGCCCACACCCCCAGCCGCGATCATGCGGGCGGTGTCCACCATCGGCAGGCGAAACCAAAGGGCAAGCCCCGACCACACGGTCAGCCCCGCCACCAGCACCACAAGGATGCCGACGAAAATGATTTTTCCGACAAGTCGCATGCCTGTCCCCTGTTCTGCCCGATCAGACACCGGCGCGGGTTATGTCCCCCGTTTATGCCGGTTTTATGTTGTCTTGTGATACCTCGCCACATTTTCCGCCATATCGCAATGAACAATTGCGGTCAGGGCGGGTGCGTGCATGATGACGACCAAAGGAGAATGCGATGCCTGCCACCACATTTCTGGAGACCGATCAGGGCCGTAGACTGGCCTACCATCTGACCCGAGGGCAGGGACCGTGCATCGTGTTTCTGGGCGGTTTGAAATCGGATATGGAAGGCACCAAGGCCGTATATCTTGAAGCATGGGCCAAAGCGCAGGGGCGGGCGTTTTTGCGGTTCGATTATTCGGGGCACGGTGAATCCTCGGGGGAATTCACAGACGGATGTATCGGAGATTGGGCGCCGCGCCGGATTTCACCGAAGATGGATACTGGGCCAGCTTCAGCGACGATCAGAAGGCGGCGCTGGACAGGGTCGGCCACGTGGAACTGCCGTCCGATTATATGGAACCCTATATTATCACCAAACGGATGATCGAAGACGGGCGCGACCAGTTGGTGTTGCGCGCACCGCTGGACCTGCCGTTTCCGGTGCGGTTTTTGCAAGGCACCGAAGACACTGCCGTCAGCACCCAAACCGCCCTGCGCCTGTTGGAGCATGCCACCGGCCCCGATATGCGCCTGACGCTGGTCAAAGACGCGGATCACCGGTTTTCGGACGAGGCGTGTCTTGATCTGATCGTGGCCGCAGTGAACGACGTGTTGGCGGCGTAACCCGCGATGGAGCAGGAGGGGCATATGGACCAACGTATCAGCCTGATCACCCTTGGGGTGCGCGACGTGGCGGCATCGCAAGCGTTCTATACCGCGCTTGGATGGGCGCAGGCCGAGGCTGAAGGCGACATTGTGGTGTTTGATCTGATGGGTCAGACGCTTGGTCTGTACCCGCTTGCTGCGCTGGCGGACGATATTGGTGTGCCGGTCGATGAACTGGGCCATGGCGCGCAAACGCTGGGGTATAACTGCCGCAGCAAGGATGAGGTGGCACAGGTTCTGGCGGCTGCCGAAACCGCGGGTGCACGCATCCTGAAACCCGCATCAGACGTATTCTGGGGCGGGCATCACGGATATTTCGCCGACCCCGATGGCCACATCTGGGAGGTCGCGTTCAACCCGTTTTCGCCCCTGTCCAAGGATGGCGCATTCCGCTGGGCCGGATACCCAGAACCATGAAACCGCCCGCCAGCATGTGGAGCCTTGAAACCTTCGGGCGCACGCGCCTGAGCAAACATTTCTACATGCGCGATTTCCTGTATTCCGAGATTGGCAGTTTCCACCGTATTCCCAACCTGCCGGACAACCCCGATCTGGCGATTGAAGCGGGGCGCATGCTGTGCACGGAACTGTTGGACCCGCTGGAAGAAACTTTTGGTCGTATTGCGATCCGGTCAGGCTTTCGCAGTCAGGCGCTGAACCGGTATGGCAATGAAAACAAACTGAACTGTGCGCGCAATGATGCCAATTACGGGCACCATATCTGGGATGTGCTGGATGGTGATATCATGGGGGCGGGCACGTCTCTGGTGATCCCGTGGTTTGCGGACCGGTGTGAACAGGGGCGCGACTGGCGCGATCTGGCGTGGTGGATACATGATCATCTGCCCTATTCGCATATGTGGTTTTTTCCCAAACTTGCCGCGTTCAATCTAAGCTGGCGCGCCGTGCCGCACCGCACGATTTCAAGCTATATCGCACCAAAGGGCAAGCTGCTGGCGGCAGGGGCATCCCCGGATGAGGGGATTGAAAAACGCCGCGCACGTTATGCCGATTTTCCCCCGTTTCGCGGCATAAACTATCCCTGACCCACATTTTTCTGCCGACAGGCGGGCTTGGCCTTGCCTGTGGTTGGCGCACGGGCCAATGTGCACCTAACAAGACCCCAGATCAGACGGGCCGCAGGACAGATCATGATTTTCTTGACCCTTTCAAACCGTCACCGCGCATGACCGAACCGGTTGTATTCCTGCCCGGAATGATGTGCGACGCCCGTGTGTTTGGCGCACAAATCCTTGATCTGTCGGCACAGACACCGGTGATGGTGGCCCCAATCACCAAAGGTGAACGGATCGAAGAGATTGCATCGGGCCTGCTGGATGCGTTGCCTGCCAAATGTGCGCTAGTCGGGCTGAGTATGGGGGGCATTGTCGCGATGGAGCTTTTGCGCCGCGCCCCGGATCGGATTTCGCGCATCGCGCTGATGTCGACCAGCCCGCTGGATGACACGCCGCAGATATCGGCCGCCCGCGAACCGTTGATCGTGCGCGCCAAGGCCGGACGGCTTGAGGATGTGATGGCCGAAACGATGCGGCCTGAATACCTTGCCCCCGGCCCAAAACGCGTCGAAGTGATGTCTATTGTGAAAGAGATGTCACAGGCGTTGGGCACCGACGTGTTTGTGCGCCAGTCGCGTGCCCTACAACGGCGGCGCGATCAGCAAAGCACGCTGCGCAAATGCAAGGTGCCCGCGCTGATCCTGTGCGGCGCGCACGACCAGTTGACGCCGGTCAAACGCCACAGTTTCATGGCTGAACTGATCCCGAATGCGCAATTGCAGATTATGGAGCATTCCGGACATCTGCCCACGCTGGAACAGCCCGATGCTGTGACGCAAGTGCTGCGCGACTGGCTCGAAATGCCGTTTATCCTGCGCTAGCCGTTACGCCGCCGCGTTTTTGTTCGCGGCTTTCTTGGTCTGTTTGCCACTGTTGGCGTCAATGAAATCCAACACCAGCGGACGGATATTGTTGCGCCAGCTTTT
>CAYZKE010000142.1:3856-4584 GCA_964478505.1 uncultured Loktanella sp. | reverse complement strand
CCGCTACACAGATCAAGCGCGGCAATACATTGGCCGGGGGCCGAGATGTCATCCTTGGCACCTTCGACGGTTTTAACGGCCACGGTGGTGATTTTGCCGATATCCACCTGCTTGCCCGCGACGACAAATTCGTTCTTCGCGATCTCGCGGTCTTTGAAAATACGTTCGACCGTAGACAGGTAGAATTCGGCCGGCATATCCATCACGGCAAGGTATTCATCATAAAACCGGTTGTGCGCGTCATGATCGGATGCTTCGCCTTTGGCAACGCGCTGTATCTGATCGACAAAGGCCTGCCCGTGCCGTTCGCTGTTCATCGACATGAACGAGGCCAGTTGCAGCAAGCCCGGATAAACCATGCGGCCCACGCCGGAATATTTGAACCCGACCCGCTGGATCATGGTTTCTTCCAACTGGCCCATCGTCACGCGGCGGCCAAAGTCGGTCACATCCGTCGGCGTGGCATCCGGATCAATCGGGCCGCCGATCAGCGTGAGCGAACGGGGCTGTGCATCGGGATCTTCTTCGGCCAGATAGGCGGTGGCGGCCAATGTGAGCGGGGCAGGTTGGCACACCGCAATCACATGCGTGTCCGGCCCCATTTCCCGCATGAAATCGACCAGATACAATGTATAGTCTTCCACATCGAACTTGCCGGCACTGACGGGAATGTCGCGCGCATTGTGCCAGTCGGTGATGTAGACTTCGCAATCGATCAGCAGGCTTTT
>CAYZKE010000142.1:0-3818 GCA_964478505.1 uncultured Loktanella sp. | reverse complement strand
AACCTTGCGCGGGCGCGGTTTGCGGCCATTGATGTTGAAATGGATCAGATCGCCAAACGGACGCGACACAATTGTTTCGACGTTGACCAGATGGTCTTTGCCGTCTTCACCGGTAAAGGTACGAATACCCCAGTCCGGTTTGACCGTCATGCGTTGGAATGTGCGTTCTGTCACTTCACCCCATGCGGCGATCATGCCCATCATCGGATTGGGAAACATGGAAAACGCAGGGTAGGATGCCATCGCCAGCGCCGAGGCCCCCATCCACTGGTTGGTGTTCCGGATCGTTTCCATCCAGTCATATGTGACCATGTAGCGCATCAACCATCTCCTTGCTTGATCGCGGATCACGTCCGGATCATACGTCGCTTTGCCCCGCAGCGTTTGCGGCGCTATGCTGCACAGCAGCGACGTTAAGGGGGATTCGGCAAGATGACAACAAGAGACAATGACGCGGGCAACACGAACGGCACCGAAGGTGGCGAAATTGCAGCAGAAAATCTGGAAAAGCTGACCGAGAACCTGACCAAGGTCGAAGAATTGTCAAAGCGTTTGATCAACGCGATGTCCAGCAAGAAACCCAGTAATCCCGCGCTGAGCGCGCCGGATCAGGAGCTTTTTAGCAAGGCGGCGACGGCATATTGGACGCAGGCGATGCACAATCCGGCCAAGTTGCTGGAGCATCAACTGGAGTTCTGGAGCAAGTCGGTCAAACATTATGTCGAAGCGCAACATGTCTTGAGCCATGGCAAATTCGAGGCCCCCGCCGATCCCGGCCCGAAAGACCGCCGCTTTTCCAACCCGTTGTGGGATTCGCACCCCTATTTCAACTTTATCAAACAGCAATACCTGATCAATTCGGATGCCCTGAAGCAGGCCGTTGCCCAAGCGGGCGATCTGGATCCGGTGGAACAGCGCCGTTTGACCTATTTCACCCAGCAGATCGTCGACATGATGGCGCCCACCAATTTTCTGGGCACCAACCCTGATGCGCTGGAAAAGGCCATCCAGACCGAAGGCAAATCGCTTGTCGACGGGCTGGAAAACCTTGTTGCCGATCTTGAGGCGAACAATGGCGAACTGGTGGTGCGTCTGGCGGATGAAAAGGCGTTTGAACTGGGGCGCAACATTGCCACAGCCGAAGGCAGCGTCATCTATCGCAACCGGATGATGGAACTGATCCAGTATGCCCCGACCACAAAAGAGGTTCACGAAACCCCGCTGATCATCTTCCCGCCCTGGATCAACAAATTCTATATCCTCGACCTCAAGGCGCAAAACAGCATGATCCGCTGGATCACCGATCAGGGCTATACCCTGTTTGTGGTCAGCTGGATCAATCCCGACGCGAAATACAAGGATGTCGGGATGGAGCAGTATATCGAAGAAGGGTACCTGACCGCCCTTCGCGAGGTCAAAGCCATTACCGGACAAAAACAGGTCAACGCGGTGGGGTATTGCATCGCGGGTACGACGCTGGCCTTGACCCTGTCACTGTTGAAACAGCGCGGCGACAAGTCGATCAAGTCGGCCACCTTCTTTACCGCGCTGACCGATTTTTCCGATCAGGGCGAATTTACCCCGTTCCTGCAAGACGACTTTATCGACGGGATCGAGGCCGAAGTCGCGGACAAAGGAATGCTGCCATCCTTCGTGATGGCGCGCACCTTCAGCTTTCTGCGGTCAACCGACCTTATTTATACACCCGCAATTAAAAGCTACATGATGGGCGAGGCCCCCCCCGCCTTTGATCTGTTGTACTGGAACGGCGACGGGGCCAACCTGCCCGCTAAAATGGCGGTCGAATATCTGCGCGGTCTTTGCCAGAACAACGCACTGGCACAAGACGGCTTTGAGCTGTTCGGCACCAAATTGCATCTGAAAGACGTTGATGTGCCGCTGTGTTCGATCGCGTGCGAAACCGATCATATCGCGGCTTGGAAGGATTGTTATCGTGGCGTCCAGCAGATGGGATCCAAGAACAAGACCTTTATCATGACCCAGTCGGGCCATATCGCGGGGATCGTCAATCCGCCGACCAAAGTCAAATACGGCCACTATACCAATTCCGATCTGGACCTTGATCACGATGCTTGGCTGAAGGGCGCGGATTTCCACGAAGGTTCTTGGTGGCCGCGCTGGGAAAGCTGGTTGTCCAAACGCTCAGGCAAGATGGTTGCCGCCCGAAAAGTCGGAGATTCGGAACATCCTGTTCTGGCCGCAGCGCCCGGAACCTATGTGGGGATCAAGGCAAGTTCCTGAAATAAATAGGTTTTCAAAATATATGCTGCGGTGCAGCAAAAAATACTTGAAATGCTGCGACGCAGCAAGTATATCCTTGTCATCAAGACGAAACGGGGCTGGCCCGGACATAGAGACAAAGGATTAAGACAATGGCTAAAGCACAAGACATGACAGCAGTTCTGAAAGACATGATGGGCGCATTCCCGGTCGACACAGCTGCAATGGAAGACGCATTCAAAACAACTGCATCGCTGAACGAAAAACTGTCGGGCGTTGCTTTGACAGCTGCTGAAAAATCCACCGAGATTTCCAGCAAATGGACAAAAGACACTCTGGCCAAACTGGCCGAAATGTCGAAAGTCAAAGCAGAGCCTGCCGATTACGCCAAAGCAATGACCGATTTCGCATCCGCTTCTGCCGAAGTTGCTGCTGAAAACATGGCTGCTTTTGCTGAAATCGCGAAAAAAGTTCAGATGGACACAGTTGAGCTGATGATGGCCGCTGGCAAAGACATCTCGGAAGATGCAACTGCCGCCGTGAAAAAAGCCACAGGCGAAGTAACTGCAGCTGCCAAGAAAGCCGCAACTGCAAAATAAGAACGCTGATCAGCGTCCTTCCTCCCGAGGACGCGATTGCGGGGGCGAACCTTCTGGTTCGCCCTTTCTTTTTTGTCCGGACTGTCCCGGTCGAAAACGTCGCGTGCGTTGCGCGCTCTTTCAATTTCCCCGCACCTGTCCTAGGCTATGCCGCAGTGCTGCATTCGGGAAAGGTTGGCGCGTGACACAGACAGATAAACCCCTGCTTATCAAAAGATACGCCAGCCGACGGCTGTATAACACCGAAACCAGCGATTACGTGACGCTGGAAGATATCGCAGGGTTCATCCGTGCCGGACGCGAGGTGCAGATCGTGGATCTGAAATCCGGTGACGATCTGACACGTCAATACCTGCTGCAAATCATTGCCGAACACGAAAGCCGGGGGGAAAGCGTGCTGCCGATCGCGGTGCTGACCGACCTCGTGCGCAGCTACACCACCCAGGCCAAAAGCGTGGTTCCCGATTTCCTCGCCGCCAGTTTCGAAATGTTGCAGCAAGGCCAGTCCAAGATGATGGACAACATGGCCGCAATGACCCCGATGGCCAGCATGCCCGGCTTCGAGGCGATGCGCGCCCAGCAGGAAGCCTTCATGAAGGCGATGACCGGCGGCATGGGCACGCAGTGGAGCGGGCCGGGCGATGACGGGGCGGAAGACATCGCCGCCGCGCCCAAGGCCGACGACAAATCCGCCTCGCAAGAGCTTGACGATATCAAGCGTCAGCTTGCCGATCTGCAATCCAAGCTCAGCCGGATGTAACCGCGTGCCTCTCGCTGCCCCTTTCCGCCTTGTGCCGCTTGCGGCTTTGCTGCTGAGCCTGCCGTCTTGTGGCTGGTTCTTTTTTGGCTCCGGCGGCGGTGCGGACCCGGTGCCGCTGGAAACCACCCATGACGCGGGCATGGCCGCCCTGTCGGATTGCGCCACCGCCTCCAGCCCGGCCGCCCGCGCCGACGCGCTGGCACGCCTTGCCAATGCCG
>CAYZKE010000141.1:0-7588 GCA_964478505.1 uncultured Loktanella sp. | reverse complement strand
ATGTCCGATATGAACTATAATCACCTGCGCTACTTCTGGGCGGTCGCCCATGAAGGAAACCTGACGCGGACAGCCGAAAAGCTGAACCTGTCGCAATCCGCGCTCTCGGTGCAGATCCGCAAGCTGGAGGACCGGTTGGGTCACGCGCTGTTCGAGCGGCGCGGGCGGCAGCTGCACCTGACCGAGGCGGGACGGATCACGCTGGATTACGCGGATACGATTTTTGATGCGGGCAAGGACCTTCTGGGAACCCTCAGCCAACAAGGGCGACCGCGTCAGGTGCTGCGAGTCGGCGCATTGGCAACACTGTCACGCAATTTTCAGATTGAATTTCTGCGCCCCCTGCTTGGCCTTGCCGATGTGGAATTGGTGCTGCGCTCGGGCACCTTGGTGGAATTGCTGCAAAGCCTTGAAACGCTGAACCTTGACGTCGTGCTGACCAACCGCGCACCCGCGCATGATGCGATGTCGAAATTCACCTCGCAGCCGATTTCGGAGCAATCGGTGAGTCTGATCGGCACGCCGGAACGCCTGCGCGCTGACCTGCCTCTGGCGGCCCTTCTGCGTGACAACCCGATCATTGTACCAACCGAGGAAAGCCCAGTACGGGCCGGATTTGACCGGCTTTGCGCCCGTGAAGGGATCACCCCGACGCTGGCCGCCGAAGTTGATGATATGGCGCTGATGCGCCTGCTCACGCGTGAGGATATCGGGCTCGGGGTGTTGCCGCCGATTGCCGTGCAGAACGAATTGCGCAACGGCATGTTGATCGAGTCCCCCCACCAAATGGGCCTGACCGAGAGTTTCCATGCGGTCACGGTGCCGCGAAAATTCCCGAACCCTTTGCTGGAAACACTGCTGCACAGCGCAGTTTAGCCCGCCAGATCCTGTCCGACCTGTTGGACGATATTGGCAATCTGGCGCAATTGTCCGGCAAGCGGATTCGTCTTGCGCCAGATCATCCCCACGGTGCGCTTCGGCTGAGGCTCTGCAAAACGGCTGATCACGACAGGGGCCGAACGGGTTTCAACCGGCACAGCCATCTGCGGGATGAGCGTCACCCCGATCCCTGCCCCCACCATTTGTACCAGCGTAGACAGCGAACTGCCGTCCAGCCCTTCGCGCGCAGCGGCACTTTGGAGATTGCAAAACGACAGGGCCTGATCGCGAAAACAATGCCCCTCTTCCAGCATCAAAAGACGCATCTGGCGCAGGTCCTCGGGGCTGGGGACTGGACGCTCCGCATCCTTGATCGGGCGCACCAACATCAGGCTTTCGTCAAAAAGCGCCACCTCTTCAAATCCCGGTTCAAAGACTGGCAGCGCGACAATCGCTGTATCAATCTGCCCGTTGGTCAGCTCTTCGATCAAGCGCGGCGTGACGGTTTCGCGGATATGCACATCAAGGTCGGCATGGGCACCGGCAAGATGTCCGATAAGGCCGGGCAACAAATACGGGGCAATCGTGGGAATCACCCCGATCCGTAAACGCCCCACCAACCCCGCCTGCGCCGCACGCGCCATGTCGCCCAATTCGTCCACAGCGCGCAAAATATCGCGCACGCGCACCGCCCACTCCTCGCCAAAGGCGGTCAGGCGCACCCTGCGCGGGCCCCGTTCAAACAGAGGTGTGCCAAGGCTTTGCTCCAGCTCCTTGATCTGCACAGACAAGGCTGGCTGGGAAATAGCACAGACATCGGCCGCACGGCCAAAATGGCCATGACGGGAAAGGGCCTCGAAATAACGCAGCTGTTTCAATGTGAGGTTCTTCATAACTTGAAGTTATGGGTGCAATCAAAAATTGCAACTTAAAATAATTCTAAATCACTGATATTCGTCATATTGGGGCCGCCGTATCTCTGCTATCTCGGCGGCATATCGCAAACAACATCGGAGAAGAGACAATGGACGGTAACAACGCCGGAAAATGCCCAGTGATGCATGGGACCGCTATTCAAAGCACCAACAGCGTGCGCGGGAACAAGGACTGGTGGCCAAACCAGTTGAACCTGAAAATCCTGCACCAGAACGCCCCTGCCTCAAATCCGATGGGCGCAGATTTCAGCTATGCCGAAGAATTCAAAAAGCTCGACCTGCAAGCGCTGAAAAAAGACCTGCATGCGTTGATGACCGACAGCCAGGATTGGTGGCCTGCCGATTATGGCCACTATGGCGGTCTGTTCATCCGTCTGGCATGGCACGCGGCAGGCACCTATCGCACCGCCGACGGTCGCGGTGGTGCCGGTGGCGGCCAACAGCGTTTTGCGCCGCTGAATAGCTGGCCCGACAACGGCAACCTCGACAAGGCTCGCCGTCTGCTGTGGCCGATCAAGCAAAAATACGGCAACCAGATTTCATGGGCCGACCTCTTCGTGCTTTGCGGCAACGTCGCAATGGAATCGATGGGTCTGAAGATGTTCGGCTTTGCCGGCGGTCGCGCCGACACTTGGGAACCTGAGGAAGACGTGTACTGGGGCCGCGAAGACGAATGGCTGGCCACCAGCGATCACGAGCTCGCCCGCTATTCCAACGACCGCGATCTGGAAAACCCGCTTGCCGCTGTGCAGATGGGTCTGATCTACGTTAACCCCGAAGGCCCGGACGGCAACCCCGATCCGCTGGCCTCGGCCCGCGATATCCGCGAGACTTTCGCGCGGATGGCCATGAACGACTACGAAACCGTCGCCCTGACCGCAGGTGGCCACACCTTCGGCAAGACCCACGGCGCAGGCCCGGTTTCGCACGTCGGCCCCGAGCCGGAAGGCGCGCCGATCGAGAACATGGGCTTCGGCTGGCTGTCGACCTACAAATCCGGCAAAGGCCGCGATGCGATCACATCGGGCCTCGAGGGCGCATGGACCCCGAACCCGACACAGTGGGACATGGGCTATTTCGACGTGCTGTTCAAATACGACTGGGAGCTGACAGAAAGCCCCGCCGGTGCAAAGCAGTGGACACCAAAGGACCTTCAGGAAGAGGACATGGCCCCCGATCCCGAGGACCCGTCCAAGAAGGTACCGATCATCATGTCCACTGCGGATATGGCGATGAAGATGGACCCCGCCTATGCGAAAATCTCCAAGCACTTCCACGAAAACCCCGAAGAGTTCGCGGACGCCTATGCGCGCGCATGGTTCAAACTGACCCACCGCGACATGGGGCCAAAGGTGCTGTATCTGGGTAACGAAGTGCCGGACGAGGATCTGATCTGGCAAGACCCGATCCCCGCCGTCGATCACCCGCTGGTGGATGACGCGGATATTGCAGACCTGAAGGCGAAAATCCTCGCATCCGGCCTGTCGCTCTCGGAATTGGTGGCGACGGCTTGGGCTTCTGCTTCAACCTTCCGTGGTTCGGACAAGCGCGGTGGTGCCAATGGCGCGCGCATCCGTCTGGCCCCGCAAAAGGACTGGGCGGCAAACGATCCTGCGCAATTGTCCAAAGTGCTGGCAGCACTGGAAGGCATTCAGGCCGACTTCAACGGCGCGGCATCGGGCGGCAAGAAAGTGTCACTGGCCGATCTCATCGTTCTGGGTGGCTGTGCCGCGGTTGAAAAGGCAGCCAAGAATGGCGGTCACGACATCGCTGTGCCCTTTACACCGGGCCGTATGGACGCCACCGAAGAGCAGACAGACGCCGCCAGCTTCGAGCCGCTTGAGCCCGAAGCTGACGGTTTCCGCAACTTCCTCAAGGGCGACTATACCGTGCCTGCCGAAGCCATGCTGGTGGACCGCGCACAATTGCTGACGCTTTCTGCGCCGGAAATGACCGTGCTGGTGGGTGGTCTGCGTGTGCTGGGCGCCAACACAGGCGGCAGCAAGCACGGTGTCTTCACCGACAAGACCGACGCGCTGACCAACGACTTCTTTGTCAACGTCACAGACATGGCGACGACATGGCAGAAGGGCAGCGACGAGGGCACATACGAAGGCCTCGACCGCGCCACTGGCGAGGTCAAATGGACCGGCACACGTGTTGATCTGGTCTTCGGGTCCAACTCGCAACTGCGCGCCCTGTCCGAGCTTTATGCCCAGAGCGATGCAGGTGCGAAGTTTGCCAAAGACTTCGTTGCGGCATGGTCCAAGGTCATGGACCTTGACCGCTTCGACGTAAAATAATCCTGATGGGCGCGGCCTTTCATCGGCCGCGCCCACCCTTTATGGCAGACTGAAACCACAGGCAGAGGTCGCCACATGCACACCCCCACATTGATCATCGGCGGCGGCCTGTCTGGTCTGTCACTGGCCTATGCGCTGGAACGTGCAGGCCATGCCTACACGCTGGTTGAAGCCCGTGGGCGCTTGGGTGGGCGCATCAAATCGCTACAGGTCGAAGAGGCATTGTTCGATCTTGGCCCCTCATGGGTCTGGCCCGGTCAGACCCGCGTGGCCGCGCTTGCACGCGAACTCGATCTGCAACTCTTTGCGCAATGGTCCGAAGGCGCACAACTCTTTGAACACGCCAGTGGCGAGGTGGTGCAGGACGCGGGCTTTATGTCAATGGCGGGTAGCTTGCGGATCGCGGGCGGGACCAGCGCGCTGACCGATGCGCTGGCTGCGCGTCTGAACCCCGCGCATATCTTGCTGGATTGCGCAGTCACCGCGATTGACGACAGCCCCGCCGCGCATCTTGCAGATGGCCGGAAATTCACCGCCGACCGGATCGTCCTTTGCATCTCCCCGCGCCTTGCCGCCGAACGCCGCTTTACCCCTGCCCTGCCAGAGGACGCGCTAGCCGCATTGCGCGCGATCCCCACGTGGATGGGCGCACATGCGAAATTCGTGGCGGTCTACCCCACCCCGTTCTGGCGCAAAAACGGCCTATCAGGCGACGCCAGCAGCCGGCGCGGACCCTTGGCCGAAATTCATGACGCAAGTCCGGCAGACGGCAGCCTTGGCGCGCTCTTCGGATTTGTGGGCCTGCCCGCCGACATCCGCGCCCAGGCGGGTGACGCAGTGCAAGCGGCAGCACTCGCCCAGCTTGAAAACCTCTTTGGGCCACAGGCGGGCACTTCGATTGCAGCAACATTGATGGATTGGTCACGGGACCCCTTCACCGCCACAGCAGTCGACGCGACACCGCCGCCGGGCCACCCGCCCTATACAATGCCCGCGCCGCTGCGTCGCATCTGGGACGATAAGCTGATCTTCGCGGTCACCGAAATGGCCCCCGACAATGGCGGCTTGATCGAAGGTGCACTGGCCGCCGCCGAAGCGGCAGCACGGAAGATCATCGGCTAGTTACTCGGCCGGGGCCAGCGCAGGATCGCGCGTTTCAAACCGTTTCTCGCGACGCTCGCCCAACATCAGCATCGCAGGCGTCAACAATAGCGTCAGGATTGTCGCAAAGACCAACCCACCCGCAATGGCGCTGGATAATTCTGTCCACCACTGGGTCGATGGCGCGCCATAGACGATTTCGCGTGTAAAGAAGTTGATATTCAACCCGATCACCATCGGCATCAGCCCCAGCGCTGTCGTGGCCGAGGTCAGCACCACAGGGCGCAGACGCTGGGCACCTGTACGCAAAGCAGCTTCAAGCGAAGAGAACCCTTGGGCTTTCAACTCGTTGAACGTGTCGATCAGAACAATATTGTTGTTCACCACAATCCCCGCCAGCGCGATCACACCGATCCCGCCCATGACTACGCCAAAGGGACGGCCCGTGATCATCAGACCCAACAGCACACCCGCAACCGAGAACACAATCGCAGACATCACGATCCCTGCCTGCCAGAAGCTGTTGAACTGGGTCAGCAGGATCACGAACATCAAGCCGATTGCCGACAAGAACGCACCAATCAGGAAGGTCATAGATTCCGCCTGATCCTCGGCCTCGCCACCGAACTCCACCCGCACGCCCGCAGGCAGATCAAGGGTTTCAATTGCGGCTTGCAGGGCCACGGTCTGGTCGTTGGCCAAGACACCCTCTGCGACATCCGCCGAGATCGTCAGCACCCGCTCTTGGTCAATCCGCGTAATGACTCCGCTGCGCGGGGCAGGATTGAACGACACAAAATTCGAGATCGGCACAAGCCCCGCATCGGTGGGCACGCGCAGCGCTTCAAGTTCGGCCAAGGTGCGATCACCGGCAGGGAAGCGCACAACGATATCAACCTCGCCGTCGCCATCTTCGGGGCGGTAATCAGCCACCACAATACCACGTGTGAGCAACTGCACGGCCTGACCCAAGACCGCTACATTGGCACCGCTGCGTGCCGCCTCTGAGCGGTCCACCGCAATCTGCCATTCCACACCGGGGCTGGGGCGCGAATCGACCACATCAATAAAACCGCCCATGCGCTCCATCTGCGCAAGAATGGTGACAACTGCCGCCTCCTGATCGGCCTGCGTATTGCCAATAACCTCGAGGTTGATCGGCTTGCCGCCGCCGGGCCCGCCGCTGTCGGTCAGAACCTGCACGTCAATCCCGGGTATTTCCGCCATATCGACGCGGATATCTTCGGCAATCTGCGCCACAGGCCGCCGCGTATCCCATTCGGCCAGTTCCAATTGCAGCGTGCCGATCATATCGCCGCCGTCCGTGGTGCCGCCCGAGCGGGAATAGACGCTGGCGATTTCGTCATAACCAGCCAAGCGCGCCTCGACCTGACGTACCAGCGCATCCTGTTCATAAACCGAGAAATTGTCTTTGGCGCGCACTTCGACCTGCGCATAATCCGGCTCGACACTCGGAAAGAAAGTCAGACCGTTGCCAAAGCTGCCGTAAGCCACAAAAGACGCAACCAGCGCGATCATCGCAAAGCTGAGTGTCGTCCATGGCCGCAAAATGGACCATTCCAGAACGCGCACATAACCGCCCATGAAGCCCGTCATCTTACGCGGATCACCGTGTTCGGCGGCATAAAGCTGGGCCTTTGCCTTGGCGGTCTGCGATTGGCGCTTGCCGATCAGCCCCCCCATGACAGGGATAAAGATCAGTGCCATGACCAGCGATGCCGCAAGGGTAAAGATCACCGTGATCGGCAAAAACTTCATGAATTCGCCGACAACACCCGACCAGAACAACAGCGGGAAGAACACGCAAAGCGTGGTCGCAGTCGAGGCGATGATCGGCCACGCCATACGCTTGGCGGCACGGGCGTAGGCCTCTTTCGGGGATTGGCCTTCGTGCAGATAGCGGTCGGCCAGTTCGACCGTCACAATGGCCCCGTCCACCAGCATCCCAACCACAAGGATCAGCGAGAAGAGCACCACAATATTCATGGTGAAACCGATGAAATATAACCCCGCAACGCCCGTCAGAAACGCACCCGGAATGGCGAGACCGACCAGCAGCGAGGATCGCAATCCAAGCGCATATACCACCACGATCATCACAAGAATGATCGCTGCGATCACATTCGCCTCAAGATCAGAAAGCATTGTTTTGACAGTTTCGCTTTCATCCAGCGTATAGCGCACCTGTACGCTGTCGGGCCATTCGGCCTGTGCTGTCTCAACGACACTGCGGACCTCGGCGACAGTTTCGATGATATTGGCACCTACACGTTTCTTGATCTCCAGCGCGAGGGCAGGCTGGCCATCAATGCGTGCAAACCCTGTTGGGTCCTCAAACGTGCGACGCAC
>CAYZKE010000140.1:5191-7599 GCA_964478505.1 uncultured Loktanella sp. | reverse complement strand
TCTACCCCTTGTTTCCCCATTGCAAGTTGATGAGACCGGCAGTGGGCACGGCGCTGGATTCTGGTGCAACTTTGCCACAGTTGTGTCGGGCGCGGCGTCAGCCTGCGTCCGGGAGAATTCTCTTGTGGGCTGAAAACCCAGTTGTTAAGCATGTCTGACGCGTTAAGAAGGCCGGATTGTGACCACGACAAGACCATAGCAAATTCTTCTTTGCTTTCGTCGTCGCGGTGGGTCCGTCTGCATTTAGCGATACAGCGCTGTCAGTAATTAGGTCTTGATAGGACGGGTGAATGGCGATGATTCGCATGAGACATGCTTTTATTTCTGCAATTTTGGTTGGGTCGTTGGCAGCTTGCGGCGGCCCGCCGCCAACACCGCGCGGCGCGGAAAACGTGGCCGTGAACCGCTATCTCTGGGCCGCATCGCTTGATGTGCTCAGCTTCCTGCCTGTCGAATCCGCTGATCCTTTCACTGGTGTGATCACCACAGGGTTCGGCACCCCGCCCGGTAGCGGACAGGCCTTCCGCGCGACTGTTCAGGTCAGTGATCCCGCGATGGATGCCCGATCTTTGAATCTGAGCCTGCTGACCCGCAACGGCCCTGTCGCCGCGGAAACCCAGCGCGCGGTCGAGGATGCGATCCTGTCACGTGCCCGCCAGTTGCGGATTGCTGACGGCGCGCTATAGCCATCGGCGACCAGCCCGATTATGAATAGCGCCGGGCCCACACGCCCGGCGTTTCGCTTTGAGAAAGACCAATAAGATGACCACCTACGCACCCGCCGAGATCGAGGCGAAATGGCAGGACACATGGGCCGCCGCCGAGACTTTCAAGGCCGCGCGCAGCGCCGATAAGCCCAAGTATTATGTGCTTGAGATGTTCCCCTATCCCTCGGGCCGCATCCACATGGGCCACGTGCGCAATTACACGATGGGTGACGTGATCGCGCGGTACAAGCTGGCAACGGGCCACAACATTCTGCACCCGATGGGCTGGGATGCGTTCGGGATGCCTGCGGAGAACGCCGCGATGGCGTCGGGTGGGCATCCGAAGGATTGGACCTACGGCAACATCGCCGACATGAAAGCGCAGATGAAACCGCTGGGCTTGTCGATTGACTGGTCCCGTGAATTTGCAACCTGCGATCCCGAATATTACGGCCAGCAACAGGCGTTGTTCATTGATTTTCTGTCCAAGGGGCTGATTTACCGCAAGAAAGCCGTGGTGAACTGGGATCCGGTCGATATGACCGTTCTGGCGAACGAACAGGTGATCGATGGCAAAGGCTGGCGCTCCGGTGCCGAGGTCGAGCGCCGCGAGTTGGTGCAATGGTTCTTCAAGATCAGCGATTATTCCGAGGAATTGCTGGAGGCGTTGGACACGCTGGATAACTGGCCCGCGAAGGTCAAACTGATGCAGGCCAACTGGATCGGCAAATCGCGTGGCTTGCAGTTTGCCTTCACCCGCACCGATGGTGGCGGCGAAATTGACGTTTACACGACACGTCCCGATACGCTGATGGGCGCGTCTTTTGTCGGCATTTCCCCCGATCACCCGCTGGCCAAAGAGCTGGAAGAGAAAGACGACAAGATCGCCGCATTCTGTGCCGAATGCCGCAAGGGTGGCACCACCGCTGAGGCGATCGAAAAAGCGGACAAGCTGGGCTATGACACCGGTCTGCGGGTCAAACACCCGCTGGAAGGCCATGATGATCTGCCCGTCTATATCGCCAACTTTATCCTGATGGATTACGGCACGGGCGCGATCTTCGGCTGCCCTGCGCATGACCAACGTGACCTTGATTTCGCGCGCAAATACGGCCTACCCGTGATCAGCACCTATGCCCCGATCAAGGATGACGGCACCACATTGCCCGAAGACGGTGGAGACGCCTATGTGCCGCCGAAAACGGAACCCGTTATCTATATCCGTGGATTTGCAGGCGAGACCGAGCAAACCGGTGAAGCGGGCATCGCAGCCGCGATTGCCTTTTGTGAAGCGAACGGCATCGGCGAAGGCGTCACGAAATTCCGCCTGCGCGACTGGGGTCTCTCCCGCCAGCGCTATTGGGGTTGCCCGATCCCTGTGGTCCATTGTGATGACTGTGGCGTGGTGCCCGAGGCGAAAGAGAACCTGCCCGTCGAGTTGCCCTATGATGTGACATTCGATGTCCCCGGCAACCCGCTTGACCGTCACCCGACATGGCGCGATTGTGCCTGCCCGGCCTGTGGCAAACCGGCGCTGCGCGAAACCGACACGATGGATACCTTCGTCGATTCGTCGTGGTATTTCGCGCGCTTCACAGCACCGGATGCCGACACCCCGACGAACATGGAAGACGCGTCCTACTGGATGAACGTCGACCAGTATATCGGCGGGATCGAGCACGCGATTCTGCACCTGCTTTA
>CAYZKE010000140.1:0-5181 GCA_964478505.1 uncultured Loktanella sp. | reverse complement strand
GACGATGAGCCCAGCTTTACCCCGGCCGCCTACCTGACCGATGGCCGTGCCGACCCGGCTACCAAGCTGGAACAGGATGACAGTCGTCGTCAGGAGTTAAGCCTGATGAAAGACTCCATCGAGATGTTGGATGATCGCAGCAAGGATATCATCAACCGTCGCTGGCTGAGTGACAGCAAGGCAACCCTGCATGAACTTGCAGATGAGTACAAGGTGTCTGCAGAGCGCATCCGTCAGCTCGAGAAAAACGCACTGAACAAGATGCGTGTTGCACTGGAGGCCTGATCCCTCAGACCCCGGTCGTCCGTATCAGATGTAAAAAAAGGCCGCCCTGTTTATCGCCTGCCCGAGGATGTGACTGACGGGAAGCTGGCCGATGGCACAGAGGTTGAGATCATTCCTTCGGCGAAAATGTCGAAGTCGAAAAAGAACGTGGTCGACCCCGATGACATTCTGGCAAAATACGGCGCGGATACTGCGCGTTGGTTTGTCCTGTCCGACAGCCCGCCCGAGCGGGACGTCGAGTGGACAGCATCGGGCGCCGAGGCAACCTATAAGCATTTGGGCCGCGTTTATCGTGTGACGTCCGAAATTGCGGGCATGGATAATACGGCCGGTGAAGGCGACGAAGATCTGCTGCGCGCCATGCACAAGGCAATCCATGATGTGACAATGGGTGTCGAAACCTTCGGATTTAACGCAGCGATTGCAAAGCTTTACGCATTCACCAACGTACTGGCCAAATCCAAGGCTGGTGGCGCTGCTAAACGCGAGGCCGCGCTTGTGCTGGCGCAACTGATGTCGCCGATGACACCGCATCTTTCTGAAGAAATCTGGTCCATGCTGGGCGGTGATGGTCTGATCGCCAACGCCCCTTGGCCCGTTGCGGATGAGGCGATGCTGGTTGAGGACACGGTGACGATGCCGATCCAGATCAACGGTAAGCGGCGTGCCGAAATACAGGTTCCCGCCGACGCCAGCAAAGAGGCCGTCGAAGAGGTCGCCTTGGCCCTTGATGTCGTGCAAAACGCCCTTGGCGGTGCAGCACCGAAAAAGCTTATCGTCGTACCTGGAAGGATCGTGAACATTGTCGTCTAGCCTTTCACCCCGCCGCACTGTCCTGCTCGGCCTTCTGGGTCTGGCGGGCTGCGGCTTTGCGCCGATCTATGGCGCAGATACGGGGTTGCGGGGACGCGTTGCTTTTGAAACGGACGCGAGCGTTGCGGGCTTTCGCCTGCGCGAACAACTGGAAAAACGGCTCGGGCGCAGTGTGGCACCGGAATATGTGCTCAAGACAACGGTACGCTCCAGCCAGCGGGCGGCAGCGATTACATCAGAGGGCGATACTTCGCGCTTTAACATCGTTGGCGTGGCGACATGGACATTGATCGCGCTGGAGGATGGCCGCCAGATTGACGGCGGCGAGGTCGAGGCCTTTACCAGTTATTCTGCCACAGGATCAACCAACGCAACGCAATCCACGCGCGATGACGCCGAAGCGCGGGTGTCGGTGATTCTTGCTGATCTGATTGTCAGCCGCGTGCTGATCCGCGCCGCCGAGCTTGACTGATGAAGCTAACGGGGGCTGCAGCGAATAACTACTTCCGGCAGCCGGACCCGTCCCATATGGCGCTTTTGATCTTTGGGGCCGATCCGATGCGGGTGGCCGACAAGCGGCAGCAGGTGATCAATGCCTTGGTCGGCCCGCAGGGCGAAGAGGAAATGCGCCTAACACGGATCAGTGCCTCTGATTTGCGCAAAGATCCTGCGATGCTCGATGATGCGATCAAGGCGCAGGGGTTCTTCCCGGGGCACAGGGTGGCCTTTGTGGAGGACGCCACGGATGGTCTGTCAAAGGTTATCGCCGCAGCCTTGGCCGACTGGCAGCCCGGTGATGCACAGGTTGTGATTACGGCGGCCCAGCTGACCGCGAAATCTGCCCTGCGCAAGGTTGTTGAAGGATATAGCAACGCGGTGTCCATCGGGCTCTATGACGACCCTCCAACGATGGCAGACGTAGAGCTGGCGCTCAAAGATGCGGGTATCGCCCCGCCCGACCGTGATGTGATGGATGCCCTGCTGGCGCTCGCCAACAGCCTTGAACCCGGTGATTTCAGACAAACGATCGAAAAGGTGAGCCTTTACAAGCGTGGCGATGAAAGCCCGCTGAGCATCGCCGACATCATGGCCAATGCACCGCAATCAGCCGAGGTGGACGTTGATGATGTACTGGAGATCGTGGCTACAGGCCAGGCTGATCAACTGGGCCCGCTTTTGCGCAATCTTTATGCCCAAGGTGTCACGCCTGTGACGCTTTGCATCGGGGCAATGCGCCATTTTCGCAGGCTGCATGTGGTCGCCTCGGATCCGGGTGGGCCAGCGGCAGGTGCCGGGCGGCTCCGGCCCCCTGTCTTTGGCCCTCGACGCGACAAGATCGTCCGACAGGCTGGCCAGTGGGGCCGTGACCGTCTGGAAAAGGCGCTGACAGCGTTGACAGATGTCGATCTGCAACTCCGCTCGGCAAGTACCGCGCCACAGAATGCGCTGATGGAGCGGACATTGATCCGGCTCGCAATGATGGCAAGGCGTTGATACGAAAAAAGGCAGGCCAACGGCCTGCCTTTCCAAACAAGATCGTTGATCCTGATTTACTGGTCAGCTGCTGCTGCGATCAGAACTGCAGCAAGCACACCCAGAACTACGTATACTGGGCTGATTGACGAAGCTGCTGGTGCTGGTGCCTCAGCTACGACGACTGGTGCTTCCATGACTTCTTCAGCCATGCCACCAGCAGAAGCTGCGGCGCCGGATACTGCAAGTGCTGCTGCAGCGGCAAGTGTTGTTGTAATGCGCATAGTGTTACTCCATTTGTGCAAGGGGTCTACCGGCCAAAGCGTGACCGACCCACATTGTTGCACTGAATCAGGGATTTCATGCGAATCCTAGATGCAAAAGTTAATGGGTTGTCATCGTCCGCTGGGCTTTAGGAGCGTATCTTCGGCAGCTGAACGCGAAGGCGCTTATAATACATTGAAATTAAACGATAAATAAATTTCACTTTCAAGACTGGCTGATTATTCGTGCTCAACTGGCTGTTGCTCGGATTGCCGCTGATTGCGCAATTCTTGTGTCTTCGGTGCATAAATGCAACGGTCTGACTGGTCTAACGGTCTTTCGGGGTTATACGAATGACAGTGGCTCTCGTTGTGATCGACTGGCGTATCACCAGCGACTCATCCTGTGTTCAGAATAGGCCGGGGTCTGGCGCACAACATGTCCTGCTGCCATTGCGTCGGGGGCAAAAACTCATAGCTTACACGGTTTTTCCAAGAAACAATTTGGATGGTAAGGCGGCTTTGGACCAATTCCTTTGGATACCATGCTTTTCTTGCGCTTACCCGCAGCAAAGCTTGGCGGCGGCTAGGCCTGCGCGCCGTCCTGTCGCAAGACACGCAGTGATCAGGTAGCCCCCTGTTGGCGCCTCCCAATCCAGCATTTCGCCTGCGCAGAACACACCAAAGCGCTGTTTCAGCATCAGATCATCGGTGAGCGCAATGAACCTGACGCCGCCCGCAGTCGAAATCGCTTCGTCCATGGGCCGTGGCCCTTGGTGCGCGATGGGGAGAGCCTTGATAAGTGGCGCAAGATCGTCTGGCAAAGGCCGTCCGCATTCCATCAGCAACGCCGTCTGCACCTGCGAAAACCTGAGCACTTTGCGCAGGTGGTTGGACAAGCTTGCTTTGCCGCGCGGTTTTTGCAGAGCTGCGCGGATCTTGTCCTCGGGCCAGTCGGGTAGCAAATCAATGGTCAACGCCGCCCCTTCGCGCATGGCTTTGGACACCATATAGATGCCGCCACCTTCGATGCCGCGTTCAGAGATGACGCACTCGCCACGTGTGCTCTGGTTGCCTGCCATCAAACCCACCGATTTGACCGGCGTGCCCAGATAAGGGGCCATATGGGGCGACCAATCCACCACAAAGCCCATATTCGCAGGGGCAAAGGACGCGACCTGATCCTGCAGGTGTGCGGCCCAAGCCCCGTTCGACCCAAGACGCGCCCAACTGGCACCACCAGTTGCAAGTACTGTAACCTTTGGCGCAATAGTGATTGTGCCGTCGGGTGTCTCAAAGCGCAAAGCGTCACCCTGCCAGCCCTCCCAACGCCACCGCGTTTCGATGCGCACGCCCCATTCCTGCAAACGGGCCAGCCATGCGCGCAGCAATGGTGAGGCTTTCATCACGGTGGGAAAAACACGCCCCGTGGAGCCAGTAAAGACAGTTTGCCCCAGATCTTCGGCCCAAGCCATCACCTGATTCGGGCCGAAATCATCAAGCGCATGCGCGAGCGCCGCCGGAAGCTCTTTGCCATAGGCCGCAAGAAAGGCGGCACTTGGCTCAACCTTGGTGATGTTCAGTCCTGATTTGCCCGCCATCAGAAATTTTCGGCCCACAGATGGCATCGCATCGGCAACGGTCACCGACACTCCGGCCCTGGCCAATTGCTCGGCGGCCATCAGGCCAGCGGGCCCTGCACCAATGACCACTGCATCGGTCACGCGGGCATGGGTCCTTTGATCTCCACCACACGGTGCGGATAGGGGATTTCGATGCCGTTCTCTTTCAGGGCATTCCAGATCAGGAACAACACGTCCGAGGCGTATTTGTTCTTGCCGTCGTCAATGCCTTCGACCCAGAATTCAACCCCGAAATCCACGCCGCTATCGCCAAAGCCGCGCAATTCGCAGTCAGGGCCTTCGGGGTCATGCAGCACACCGGGGTGTTTTGAAACGGCGGCTTCGATGATAGCAGGAACACGGTTGATGTCGGTGTCGTAGCTGACGGAAAACGCCACTTCGAGCCGGTTTGCCGAACCGGAATCGGAATAGTTGACCACGCGCGTGGTGATGAAATCCTCGTTCGGAACAACAATCCAGCGGCCGTCGAATGTCTCAAGGATTGTCGCCCGTGCGCCCATTTTGATAATGGTTCCGGCCTCGCCGCCATCAAGCGCGACATAGTCGCCGACGGTGGCTTGGCCTTCGACCATCAGGATCACGCCAGAGATAAAGTTCGACGCAATCTTTTGGAGACCAAAACCAAGGCCCACACCCACCGCACCGCCGATAATCGCCAGTGAACTGAGGTTGATCCCCATCACATTCATCAGGATCAGGAAGGC
>CAYZKE010000139.1:0-7617 GCA_964478505.1 uncultured Loktanella sp. | reverse complement strand
CCGCAGCCCGCATAAAGAGCGACACGCGCGGCGTTGTCCCTGTTTCGGAACGTGACCGCGTGCGCAGGACGGGCGTGTTTTCCGAGTTTCCAGCCCTGCTCTCGCGCAGGACGATGTAAAGACCGCTGGCAATGATAATGCCCGCACCTATGGCGGTGGCACGATCAATGCTTTCGTCAAAGAAAAGATAGCCGAAAATAGTGGCCCAAATGATCTGGCTGTATTGCATCGGCGCGATGATCGCGGCCTCACCCTCCTGATAGGCGGAAATGACAAGACGGCTGGCAACCCATGCAAAGGCAGCGATGATACCCAAGAGGCCAAGGTGCTCAATCGGCATAGGCTCGTAAACAAAAGGTAACGCGCAGGCCATGACGATGAATGTCACCATCATCGGGTAAAGCAGCATCACCACCGGCCGTTCGTCCCCCCCGATCTTACGCACGACGATAGACGCCAAAGACCCGCCGACCGCAGCCGCCAGCGCAGCCAGATGCCCCAAAGACAAATCCGTGTCGCCCGGCCGCAGAACAACCAGAACCCCCGCAAGGCCCACCAGCACGGCGAGCCAGCGGCGCAACCTGACGGTTTCACCCAGAACAGGGATCGCAAGCACAGTGATCAACAAAGGGGATGCAAAGAGAATGGCATAGGTTTGTGCCAGCGGCAGAACCGAAAAGGCATAAAAGGCAGATACACCCGTCACCACCGTCGCCACCGTCCGCAGCGCCAGCCACCACGGATGCACCGGCACCAGGGTTCCAGGTGACGCATCCCGCATTAACATCACCATCGCGAGCGGAAAGCTTAGTAAAACACTGAAAAAGACGATCTGGATGGGTGAATAAATCCCACCCAGAACCTTTACCACCACGTCGTGCGTGGAGAATATGCCAAAGGCAAGCAAAGCAAATAATGCGCCTTTGACATTGGGTGACATCAGAGGCTCGCGTCCAGTGCCGCAAGGATCACGTCACCCATCTGCGTGGTGCTGAGCGGGGTGCCGCCTTCGGGGCCCATCAGGTCCGCTGTGCGTGCGCCATCAGAGAGGACTTTCTCGATCGCGGCCTCCAGACGATCAGCTTCGGCGCCTTCGTCGAAAGAATAGCGCAACGCCATCGCAAAGCTGAGAATACAGGCAATCGGGTTCGCCTTGCCTTGGCCGGTGATATCGGGGGCCGAACCATGCACCGGTTCATACATCGCCTTCGGGCGTCCATTGGCCATCGGCAGCCCCAGCGACGCTGAAGGCAGCATCCCCAATGAACCGGTCAGCATCGCGGCACAATCCGACAGGATATCACCGAAAAGGTTATCGGTCAGGATCACATCGAACTGCTTGGGCGCGCGCACCAACTGCATGGCGCCGTTGTCGGCGTACATGTGGCTCAGTTCGACTTCTGGATAGTCCGCATGGACTTCGGTGACGACATCGCGCCACAGAATACCGCTTTCCATGACATTGGCCTTCTCCATCGAGCAGACCTTCTTGTTACGCTTCATAGCAAGATCAAATGCCGCACGCGCGGCGCGTTCGATCTCGGCCTCAGTATAGCGCTGGGTATTGATTCCCACGCGCATATTGTCTTCGATGTGAATACCGCGCGGTTCACCGAAATAAACGCCCGAGGTCAGCTCTCTCACGATCATGATATCCAGACCGGAAACGATGTCTTTCTTCAGAGACGAGAAATCAGCTAGCGCGTCAAAACACTGGGCAGGGCGCAGGTTCGCAAAAAGATCCATTTCCTTGCGCAGGCGTAGCAACCCGCGCTCGGGCTTTACACTGAAATCGAGGTTGTCGTACTTTGGCCCGCCGACGGCCCCCAGCAGAACCGCGTCGACTTCCTGCGCCTTGGCCATCGTGTCGTCGTGCAGCGGTACGCCATGCGCGTCATATGCAGCGCCACCAACAAGATCTTCCGAGACGTCAAACGTCAGATCGCGCTTGTCACCGAACCAACCGATGATCCGCTTCACTTCGTCCATAACTTCGGGGCCAATGCCGTCACCGGCGAGGATCAAAAGAGAAGGGTTTGCCATTGTGTTGGTCCTTGCTTGAAATTGTTGCAAATGCCCTATCGCGATGGGGCGTCAGGTTCAAGATACCAAGCCGTTAGCGGCTGATATCGACCCAAACAAGCCGGTGCGGACCAGCCGCGAGACCATCCTCACCCAGAAGGGCACGATCAGGATCATCGGGGCCAGGCCAGAACACGCCTGCGCCCACGATCTGCCAGTCCCGTGATGGCAAAACATAACTGACGCGCAAATCCCCTGGCCCGTCATCTGGCCAATCTGCTGTTGGCAGGTCCGGCAGCGGGTCTTGCAGTGACGCCAGCGCCAAGAAGTCTGTCATGGCCTGTCGATAGCCATCGCCCCCCTTGGGATCGAGATTGGCATTCCCCGCAATCACAAAGCTGTCCGGAGCGGGGCCAAAGCCACCTTCTAACACGATTTCCCAAAGACGCAGTTCATCACGGTTGCGCAGCCCGTTCATGTCTTCGGGCCCATCAAAAACCGGCGGTGTCGCATCAAATGCCATCACAGAAATCGGAGGGCCACCCGGCACTGCGATCGGGACAATCCAATGGCCCGTTGATGACAGGCGCAATTGATTCAGTGCATTGTCGCCAAGAAACGGCACGCCTTCCCATTGGGGCAAAGTGGCATCAGGCAGATCTTTCCAAAGGACCCCGGAAAAATCAGTCGCCTGCCCAGCCAGGATTGGAAAGCGCGACAGGAGTGCCATGCCGCCGTCTCCGGCAAACCGGCCATAACCTTGTGCATCCCGCGCCTCACCCAGCCGACCGTTTGCGTTCAGATCGAGACCGGTTGCCAAGCCCGCATTTGTCGGTAGGGCAAATATATACGGATAGGGATTGGCAAATGAGGCTGCAAAAGCAGCAAGCGCGATTCCATCCAGATCATAGTCAAAATCCGTTAAAACCAGAATATCGGGCGCATTGCGAGCGATGACAGTCTGAATAGCGATAATCTCTGTCACGTCACCACTTTGGATGTCACTTAGCAAGAGCCCGGGTCCGTCGCGGCTCAACGGGGCGGCGAATGTTGCCACGCGAAGCGTTTCGGCTTGTGCCGTGCCGGCCATACAAAGGCCAACGTAGAGAGCACCCCAGACGCCTAGTCGCCGTAAGACTTGCGGCGCTGCACCTCGATCATCTGCGCAACACGGCTGAGGGCAACACCGCGCATCAGAATACTGGCTGGCAGGAATGCCCATGCAGAAACCGTCCAAATCAATGTCTGCGGGTTATCCAGATTGATCGCTGTGCCCATCGACGAGATCAGCTTCAGCACCGCTGGAACCAAGAAGGGCAGCAAGAACCCTAATATAATGTTAATGCGACCATCCCGCTGGAGCCTTTTGACAACATCACCGCCTGCAGTGGGGTCAAAAGTCGGCAGGTTGATCCAGACATTGAAAGCGCCAGTCCGGCGCGGCCAGCGATAAAGCCGCAGCAGGATAATGAACCAGATGACGGAAAACACCGAGATCAGATAGCTCAGGCCTGCAGCATCCCGCAGGTGCTGAATAACCGTGGGATCTGTGCCATCGGGCATCATCACAACCATCAGGCGCACCGGCGAATAGGGGAAATCAATCGTTGCGCCGATTACGCTTCCGCTGTTCTGAAAATAAGTCGATATCGCACTGGGCGACTCAACGCCTTTGAAGATCATGGCAAGGCAGAAAACGGTCGCGAATAGCGCTGAAAAGCGGACTCTATTAAAGGGTGGCGCGTCGCGGAATTCCACAAGACTGGGGCTGCTTGAACTATATTCGACGATTGTGAAAAGCGCCCCGAAAATCGCGACCAGCACAATGATCTGCGTGCTATCCGACCCACTGCTTGGCACAAGCGCATAGGGCATGACGACCAACATCACGACCAGAATGGCTCTTACCAATGCTGCGGGTAAACGAGATAACACGGCACTTTATCCTTCTTTGGGGCGACGGAAGGGCGAAACTTTGCGCCAGTCAGCCCACAAACATTTGCACTCATCTATATGCAATATCTGAATGTGAACAAATCCTCTTTCACGCTTCAACGGGCGGGCGCCTTAAACACGGGGAAACTTTCATTTTGGCCAGAAAGTGATGCGAGAATGCCACCACGGCGTGGCAGTTCCATAGCAAACATACCATTCGCAGAGGCGATGCTCAAAGACAGGGCGCGAAAAATAAGCCGCCCCCGAAGGAGCGGCCTATCCTGTCAATTGGATTTGAAACCTAGACCCAAGGACGGACTGTGGCAGCCTCGGCTTCAAAGGCGTCGATTGACGCTGCCTTTTCCATCGTCAAACCGATGTCATCGAGACCATTCATCAGACAATGCTTCTTGAAGCTGTCGACTTCAAAACTGAAGATCTCGCCATCCGAAGTTGTCACCGTCTGCGCTTCCAGATCAACCTCGATGCGCGCGTTCGATCCCTTTTCGGCATCTTTCATCAACACATCCACCTGCTCTTGCGGCAGAACGATGGGCAGAATGCCGTTCTTGAAGCAGTTGTTATAGAAGATGTCTGCATAGGACGGCGCGATCACGCAAGTGATGCCAAAGTCGGCAATTGCCCAAGGCGCATGTTCACGCGAAGACCCGCAACCGAAGTTGTCGCCGGCAACAAGGATCTGTGCTTCGCGATACTGCGGTTTATTCAGAACGAAATCAGGGATTTCGTTGCGGTCGTCGTCATAGCGCATTTCATCAAACAAGTTCACACCAAGACCAGAACGCTTGATCGTTTTCAGGAACTGCTTGGGGATGATCATATCGGTGTCGATATTGACCAAAGGCATCGGGGCTGCAATGCCGCTGAGTTTTGTAAATTTCTGCATCTTTTTTTCCTTTCGGGCTGCTCATCAGCCCCTTCGGGCCTTCCTCGCGAAGAAAGCCCCCGCAAGGGGCTGATGAGCGCGCCGCTTACATCAGTTCCCGCACATCGGTCAGTTTACCGGTAATAGCCGCTGCCGCCGCCATCGCCGGTGACATCAGGTGCGTGCGTCCGCCGCGCCCTTGCCGTCCCTCGAAGTTGCGGTTCGACGTGGCTGCACAGCGTTCACCCGGAGCCAGCTGGTCAGGGTTCATCGCCAGACACATCGAACACCCAGCAAGGCGCCATTCAAAGCCGGCTTCTTTGAAGATATCCGCCAGACCTTCCTCTTCGGCTTGCGCGCGCACAAGACCCGAACCGGGCACGACCATCGCACGTTTCACGGCGATCTTCTTGCCTTTCAGGATTTCCGCAGCGGCGCGCAAATCCTCGATCCGGCCGTTCGTGCAGGAACCGATAAAGACAGTGTCAATTTCGATGTCCTTCAGCGGCGTGCCCGGCTTGAGGTCCATGTAATCAAGCGAACGCTGCGCCGCGCCGACCTTACCACCGGTGAAATCATCGGCAGCAGGCACATTTGCAGTGATCGGCAGCACATCCTCGGGCGAGGTGCCCCATGTCACCACAGGGGCAATATCTTCGCCTTTCAGCGTGACAACCTTGTCGAAATGCGCGCCTTCATCTGTGTAGAGTGTGCGCCAATAGGCCTCGGCAGCCTCCCATGCGGCACCTTTCGGCGCATGCGGGCGGCCTTTGCAATATGCAAAGGTCTTCTCGTCAGGCGCAATCAGACCAGCGCGCGCGCCACCCTCGATCGCCATGTTACAGACCGTCATACGGCCTTCCATCGACAGATCGCGGATCGCCTCGCCGCAGTATTCGATCACATAGCCGGTGCCGCCTGCGGTGCCGGTGGCCCCGATCACGGACAGGGTAATGTCCTTGGCTGTCACACCGGGGCGCAGCTTGCCGGTGATCTCGACCTTCATGTTCTTGGATTTCTTCTGGATCAGCGTCTGGGTGGCCAGCACATGCTCCACTTCCGATGTCCCGATGCCATGTGCCAGCGCACCAAAGGCCCCATGGGTCGCCGTGTGGCTGTCACCGCAGACCACCGTCATGCCGGGCAGTGTCCAGCCCTGCTCGGGTCCGACGATATGCACGATACCCTGCCGCACGTCAGACACGGGGTAATAGTGAATCCCAAAGTCCTTGGCGTTGGTATCAAGGGCGGCGACCTGAATGGCGCTGTCCTCGGTCATGTTCTTGGGGTCATCACGCCCCGGCGTTGTCGGCACGTTGTGGTCCGGCACCGCGATTGTCTTTTCGGGTGCGCGTACCTTGCGGCCCGCCATACGCAGCCCCTCAAAGGCTTGCGGACTGGTCACTTCGTGCACCAGATGGCGGTCAATATAAAGCAGGCAGGTGCCGTCTTCGGCTTCGTGGGCTACATGCGCATCCCAGATTTTATCATAGAGCGTTTTGGGGGACATTGTCCTCTCCCGTATCAAAATGTCAGTGGTCGTCAGGCGTGCGGAAACAGGCGGGCGCTACCCGCGTGCAAGGATCGTGCTGCGCGCACCAAAGAACCGCCAAGGCAGGCGTGCGCGATCATCCATGTCAAAAACCTTTTTCATGAAGGATCAGATACACGCGCCAAGTCCAGCTCGCAAGAGGGGGACTTGGCGATGCGCATAGCAAGCAAGAGGTCAGGCCGATACGACAGGTCGCGCAGCGATAACGTCATTGAGAAGCCCTACCGGGTCGTCAAGATCAGCCTCTTCCGTCAGAACAACCTCGATGTTGGCGGACCCGAGCTGTGCAATTGTTGCCCCTTGTACGAAGGCACTCGACGCTTCAGAGGACACCGGAATATCGCCGGGACCCACAAAAACCGCGTCAATGCGCACGCCCGATATACCATCCACTGTTGTTTCAGTGAGTGTGACATCGACATCGGGCGGTGTGCCGCCATCGGCGACGTAATCAATGGTCAGGGTGAGCGTATCCCGCTCCGGATCAAAGTCTGTGATCGTTGCCTCGGTCAGCTGGGCATCAGAGACGTTGGCCATGACATAGAAGTCGTCATTCAAACCACCACCTGCTTCCATCGTCGCATCACCGGTCATCAGGATCAGCTCATCATCACCGGCATTGCCGCGTACCTCGCCACCTTCACCCCAGATAAAGATCGTATCATCCCCATCATCGCCACGAATGAACTCCGGATCTCTTTCAAGGTTAGACCCTGTCGTTCCTTGCCCGCCAAAAATCAGATCGTTCCCGTCGCCACCCGCAATAAAGTCCGCATCGGCTCCACCGTCGATTTCATCATCATCAGCGCCCCCGAAAATGCGATCATATCCGTCGCCGCCAGACAGTGTATCCGCCCCTGGACTGCCCAGAATATTGTCGTCACCAGCACCGCCATCGACAACATCCGCGCCTTCACCAGGGCGAATTTCATCGTCACCGCCGTTGCCGTTGATCGTATCATCACCAAGAAACCCGCGGATCAGGTCATTACCTTCGGTGCCTTCCAGTTGATCGTTCTCGAATGTGCCGTCGATCTGCGACTGGTCTTCCGTCCCTTCATCATCGTCGTCACCACCAAAAAGCGGAACAAGCAGGGCACCGCCCGCAAGCAACAGAAGCAGAAAACCAATTTCCATCGAAGAATTCTTTCACCAAATCAAAAATCTATCAAAACACTAACGTCACAGAAGCGGTGTCGCAAGAATGTAAACACTTCAAAAA
>CAYZKE010000138.1:0-7667 GCA_964478505.1 uncultured Loktanella sp. | reverse complement strand
GTGAACTGGCTGAAGAAACCGGCGTCGTCGCGACCGCACAGGGTTACCTGACCAACCTCGATGTCATCACACACGACGCGGACGGTACGGTGCTGTTCCATTACCTCCTGGCGGTGGTTGTCTGTTCGTATGACTATGGGACGCCCATCGCCGCTGATGATGCGCTTGATGCAGGCTGGTTTACAGCGGATCAGGCGAAGACTCTCCCACAAAGCCCGAACCTGCAATACGTGATAGACCTGTGCTGCAGGTAAGGTGGGTTTCAACCCACCCTACTCGACAACGCCAACCATCGGCCCAAGCTGGAACCCGAAATCACTGCGCCCTTGGGCGCGCGAATAAAGCCGCGATACCTTGCCATCGAAATAGAGCGCGTTCGGCATAGCCAGATAGTCTTTGAAGAAAGACCCGAACTCGTAAAAGGTGACACTATTGTTGGAAATCGCAAAGACTGCCGTCGCTCCATCGGCACTTGTGCCCACACCGTTACGCACAAACCGCGATGTGCTATCGGGCAAGAACCGCGGATGCAGCGCACCGTCAATCACCAGCATCGGTCCTGATTGGGTGGCATCCCGACAGACGGGCGCATTTGCGACATAGGCCAGCGTTTCATACACATGCGCCGAAGTATCCGTGATGCAAAACACCCCATTGGGCAGCAGACCAAAATTGCCCGGCCCCGCATTCGGGATCACGCGCATCGTCTCGATACCGCCTTCGACGTAATGACCCACGGGAGAGCGGTCATCATGGTACATCCCCGCATTCATCGCAAAGGCAAGGCTGCCGACATCAGGCAGATCCTCCAGCGCGCCAAAGCTACCGATCACGCCACCATCCGCATCCTTGTAGAAAAGACGCAAATCCTCTTGCGTCGCATCCACCGTGCAGACCGTATAGCTGTTCCCCAGATAATCGACGTCCTCGCAACTCACTGCCGCTGCCGGCAGCGCCCAAAAGAGCAATGCCACAGCGAGCCAGCGCATCAGTCGTCCAGATCCTGCCGCACGTGATCTTTGGCCAGCAAAGCGCGGGTCGCGTCGATCTGGTCAAACGTGCCGTCGATCTCGAACCGCAGTTCAGGCGCGAATTTCATCGTGCCCCCTTTGACAACAAGGTGGCGGATTTCGTGGCGATTGCGCCGCAGCGCCTCAAGCGCCTCTTCCTTGCCCTGCCCGCCGAGGGGCAGCACAAAGGCCGTCGCAATCCGCAGATCGGACGTCATGCGCACTTCGCCCACGGTAATGGACATGCGCGCCAGTTCATCGTCATGCACGTCACCGCGTTGCAGGACCTCGGATAGGGTGCGGCGGATCACCTCGCCCACGCGCAACATGCGCTGGGTGGGGGCCTTGCCGTCTCTGTTTGCATTCTTTGCCATGGCCTTCATGTAATCCTTGATCGCGTCATTGCCAAGCAAGCCTTTGCGTCCACGGCAATCCGCCGCTAAGAGAAGGCACGGATAAAGGAAACAGACCATGACAGACACACCAGGCATCGTGATCACAGGCGCATCGGGCCGCATGGGCCAGATGCTCATCAAAACCGTGCTGGCCTCGGACAAATGCCGCCTTGTCGGCGTGCTGGAACGGACAGGACATGACTGGATCGGTCAGGATATCGGGACCGCCACAGGCGGTCAGCCAGTCGGCGTTGCGGTCACCGACGATGCCGTCGAAGTCTTCGCCAAGGCGCAAGCCGTCATCGACTTTACCGCCCCCGCCGCGACCGTCGGCTTTGCCGGTCTGGCCGCACAGGCGCGCGCGGTGCACGTGATCGGCACAACAGGACTGTCCGACGACGATCTCAAAGCCATCAACGCCGCCGCGCGCCATGCGGTCATCGTACGGGCGGGAAATATGTCATTGGGTGTGAACCTGTTGGTGCAACTGACCAAAAAGGTTGCAGCCGCTCTCGACGAAGACTTTGATATCGAAATCATCGAAGCGCACCACAATCAAAAGGTCGACGCTCCTTCCGGCACTGCCCTGATGCTGGGCGAAGCCGCAGCCCATGGGCGAGGTGTGGCGCTGAAAGACGTCAGCGACAGCGGGCGCGACGGCATCACCGGCGCACGCAAACGCGGCGACATCGGCTTTAGCGCCATTCGCGGCGGCGATATCGTGGGCGAACATGATGTGCTCTTTGCCGCGGCCGGTGAACGCATTGTGCTGCGCCACATTGCAACGGACCGCGCGATTTTCGCACGCGGCGCTCTGAAAGCCGCACTCTGGGGTCAAGACAAAGACCCCGGCGAATACGACATGATGGATGTTCTGGGCATCTAACCGACAACAAGGGGCAAACCTTCCATGACCAACAAACGCATTGTGCTTTCCTCTGATCACGCTGCCATCGGCATGCGCCAAACCATCGCCGACCATATCACGGCGCTGGGATATGAGGCCGTCGATATCGGGCCCACAACCCCCGAAAGCACGCCCTACCCGCAACATGGTGAAGCCGCCGCGCGGCTTGTTGCCTCGGGTGATTGCGCGCTGGGAATTATCCTGTGCGGTACCGGTCAAGGCATCATGATGGCCGCCAACAAGGTCAAAGGCGTGCGCTGCGGGGTGTGTTCCGATGCGTTTTCCGCACGCATGATCCGGCAGCACAACGATGCCAACATGCTCTCGCTCGGGGCACGCGTGATCGGCGACGCCCTTGCCCTTGATATCGTCGATGCCTTCCTGAATGCCGATTTCGAAGGTGGCCGCCACGCAACCCGCGTGGACATGATAACTGCAATAGAAGAGGGGTAAGGCGGCGCCAGCCGACCTTCGCAGCATGACGTGTCAACATCTGCTAAGCGGGGCTAAGCGGTTATAGAGGGAATTCCTAGGTAATCCAATTCGTGTTTACGAACAAATTTGTTACGCAAGGTCAAAGCATTAGTGTCTCGGAGTAGCTACGTGTCCATATCGCCCATAATCGGCGAAAACTCGCAAACATCCATGTTCGTTGAATTTTCGATACCTTTATCCAACATGCTTTGATTGCAAAGAGAAGTAAGCATTCCGCGATGGGTGCTCTCACCGAACTGTGCGTAGTTTTGAAGTGTAAGGTACATTTTCTGTTTACGTTTATACTTCTTGATACCAGTGAAGGTACCCTTAATGAAAGTGTCCATTTCTTTGGCTTTGAAATTTTCGTCCGGAAAAGACAGGAATAAATCTCTGAGCACAGACACACGCATGAATTGATGGATCCAGAACTGCCAGTAGTTTTTTCGTTCGACTAATTTAGTGCCTGCTGGCCCATCGACAATAGTATCCATCCTCAAGTTCTGATCCTTTAGTAATCCCCGACACCTGCAAAAAAGAACGCCTTGGACGTTTTCGTTATTCATTTTTCTCACATACTCAAAAATTTCAGAAATCACTGAAATATCCAGAGCAATTGGGAATTTGTCGTCGATACACCAATAAACCCATTCATTATCAGGTAGATCTTCTAAAAGGGCTAGAAGCGTGCCCTTTATGTCTGGTGGAGTATTGATAGGCTCTACAAGTTCACCGTGCCGCTGAACCAAGAGGCTGGGATGAACTTGGTAAGGTACACGAAAAGTGAATGGATGATTGGGCCACAAATCATTGTAGCTTTGAATCATGTTGTCAGCCATCGGATGGTACTTGTCACAACTTAATACAATAGCTTTCATGGCTTTCTTAACTTTAATACAATAGCTTGTTCTACAAATGTCATTTTCGACCGATTGAGGTGCCGCTGGTTTTCGAAATACCTGCCTCGTTCAGATTCGACTTTCTCAGTTCATAATCAATTGGTGAGGGCGTGTTGTTGTTCGGATGCTTGCGTGTCGGATTATAGAACATCTCAATATAGCCGACGACGTTCTGTATTAACGCGTAACATGTAAGGCACGTCCTCCACCTGATCCACTCCCGCTTCAAGAGCTCGACGAAGCTCTCTGCGAAGGCGTTGACATGACAGTTTCTGCAACAGCTCCCGCTCGCATTCAAATTATGTTTGTCAACGAACGAACGCCACTCTTTGCTAATGAACTGTGACCATTTGTCTGAATGGAACGTGACCTTGGCCTTAGGCTTACGTCGTCAGACTACACTTAAGTGCGCCTGCAATGCGCAAAGGATATCCATCATGGGCTCTGAAGATTCCAGCGCTGCGGGGATACCTATTTCCCGATGTTCGTTGGACTGCCTTAGCTTCTTGGACACCGAGAATAGCTTTTGCATGTCTAGGCATATTCTAAAGTGAACCAAATCGCACGGTGCCACGTACAAAAGGTGTTCTACAAAAAGTGGAGGACCCGATGAAACATGCGATTTTGACATTGGTATTCGCCACCGCTGCGGCGCCTGCCGTCGCCGACAGTTATGTGCCCATCAAAGACCAGGAGACTTTTGTTTCGCTCGTTGAGGGCCGTGAACTGAGCAATTTCTTCTACGGCGTCAGCCTCAGCGTTTCCCCTGACGGAAACATCGCGGGTTCAGCGATCGGGTGGGACATCGTCGGCAACTGGACGTGGGAAGACGGCTACTTCTGCCGTGAGCTAAGCTGGGGCGGCGATCCGATCCCTTATAACTGCCAATTGGTCGAAGCGCGCGGCGATGACCGGCTGCGCTTTACGGTTGATCAGGGCGCAGGCGACAGCGCCTCGTTCCGCCTGCGGTAATCTAGCCCAGATCACGTGATCCATAGCGCAGGATCACGGGCACGATCAGCTCTTCCTCATCAATCAAATGGCGGTCAAGCAGGCCTTCCAGCTTGGCCAGTTCGGTCTGAAAATGCCCCGCCGCTGTCTGCAGTTTGTTGCGGTTTGCTGTCAGGCCAAGCACCTCATTCGCGCGTCCCACAAAATCGGCCAGAAATTCGTCCAGATCGTGGTGGTCCTTATCAAGAATGGCAAATCCCTTCGCGATCCGCGCGTCTTTCTTCACCAGTTTCGGGAAATAATATTTATCCTCAATCGTGTGGTGTTCATGCAGCCCGTTCACCAGCATACCACCATAGCGCGAAGTCAGCCCCGCAAAACGATCCGCCTCGATCTTGCGGTCCAAAAGCGCCTCTGTCCCGCTGCGCAACTCGCCCAAGAGCTTGCGAAACATCAAATGGCGGTCCAGCCAGAACCGGATCAGCCCGTCAAAACCGGGGTCCAGCTCCCAACCGTCGCGGGGGTATTCGGCCAGAAGTACGCGCAACGCATCCGGCAAGGCATCACGTTCGGCAAGTGCAAGTTTCTTCATAGAGAGGCCTTTCCAACCATCAGGTCACTTTTGGGCATAAACTGTCGGGTAATACCAACACAAGCACCCCGAACGCCCATTAAGAGAATCATCGGTCTACCTTAGAAAATTTCGTGTTAGATCATGGCTCAAGTCACAATTGTGCGTGTTTACCGTTTCTCCCCAAGTAGAACTCGCCGTCACTGGGTCAACTGGCGATTAACCTTGCCATTTCCTGCTTGGAGTCAAAAGATGGTGTCAGAGGCGTAACTGATGCGCTCACACTTCAACGATTGCGTCGCCAAGATGCAACTTCAGGGAGAAACATCATGACACTGAAATCCAGACTTTTCGTGACAACAGCCGCGGTGCTGCTTGCTACCTCCGGCGTAGTCTTTGCAGATGCGCACGCCACACACCCCGTGACCGGCGAAGCGCTCGCCTCTGACCAGACATTCACCTACCGCGTGGGTGATGAAAGCCCGTCGATTGATCCCGGTCTCGTCGAGGACGTGGATGGGGCCGCAGTGGTGCGCGACCTTTTTGAAGGTCTCTACAATCAGGATGCCGCAGGCAATCTGGTCCCCGGCGTCGCACTGAGCCACGAGGTCAGCGACGACGGTCTGATTTACACATTCACGCTGCGCGACAATGCAATGTGGTCCAACGGTGACACGGTGACAGCCGGTGATTTCGTCTACGCCTGGCAGCGTGCGGCATCGCCCGCGCTGGCATCGCCCTACAGTTGGTACATTGAGCTGATGTCGATCGAAAACGGTGCTGCCGTGATCGCCGGCGATATGGAGCCATCCACACTTGGCGTCACAGCCATTGACGTCACAACACTCGAGGTGCGCCTGTCACAGCCTCTGCCATATTTCCCGCAGATGCTGACACACGGCACAACCTTCCCAGTCCACCAAGCGACCGTCGAAGAATTCGGCAACGACTGGGTTCTGCCTGAAAACATGGTATCCAACGGGGCCTATGTCCTGACCGAATTTGTCCCGCAAGAGCGTCTGGTTCGCGAGCGTAACCCGATGTATTGGGACAGCGACAACACCATCATCGAACGTGTGATCAAACTGGTGGTGCCGGATGAGAACGTCGCTCTGACACGCTATCTCGCTGGTGAGCTGGACATGACCGACGTGCCGGCAGGCCAATTCCCGCGCCTTTCGGAACAATACCCTGATCAGGCCGTATCCGTGCCAATGGCATGTTCCTACTATTACATGTTCAACCTGCGCGACGGTGCATCACCTGAAATTCAGGACCCCAATGTACGCAAGGCCCTAAGCCTCGCCATCGACCGCGACATCATTGTAAACAACGTGCTCGCGGGTGGTCAGAAAGCCGCCTACACCTTTACACACTGGGCGACTGCCGGCTTCGAGACACCCGACATCCCGATGGCGACAATGACCCAGGCCGAGCGGAACGCCATGGCGGTCGAACTCTTAACCGAGGCAGGCTACGGCTCTGACAACCCTCTCAGCATTGATCTGGTCTACAACACCAACGATTCCCACCGTTCTGTTGCAATCGCGATCAGCCAGATGTGGAAGCAGACACTGGGTGTCGACACCACGCTGGCCAATCAGGAATGGCAGACTTTCCTCGAAGCCCGCTCGAACGGTGATTTCGAAGTCGCGCGCGGCGGTTGGTGTGCAGACTATAACGAAGCCTCGACATTCCTTGATCTGATGCAGTCGGAATCGGGCTATAACGACAGCAAGTACGTGAACCCCGAGGTTGATGCACTGCTGGCCGAGGCAAAGACATCCGCGAACCCGCAGGCCAACTATGACCGCGTCGAGGAATTCATCGCGCAGGATACGCCGATCATTCCAATCTACCACTATGCCGCAGTCGATATGTTTGCGGAGAACCTCGAAGGCTGGCCCTACGAGAATTTTGAACAGACATGGTACTCCAAAGATCTCTACAAGATCGCCGAATAATCGCTTGACGTGATGGACCGCGCCCCAACCTTACGGGGCGCGGTTTTCCCATTCTGTGAGGAACCCTGACATGCTGAGCTTCGTCTTCCGCCGCCTTGCTGTGGCAGTGCCGACCCTGTTGATCTTGGTCGTCCTGTCTTTTGTCCTGATGTACGCAGCGCCCGGTGGCCCGTTCAATTCCGAACGGCCGCTACCACCCGAGGTGCTTGCCAATATCGAGGCAAAATACGGACTGGATCAACCGTTCTGGAAGCAGATCGTCAATTACGTGGTCAGCGTGGTCACGCAATTCGATTTCGGGCCCTCTTTCCAATACAAGGACCGCAGCGTGAACGACGTGATCGCTCAGGGCTTTCCCGTGACACTGACCTACGGTTTCTGGTCCTTTGTCGTGGCTGTCACTGTGGGCGTGTCACTGGGGGTTGCCGCCGCAATCAAACAGAACTCATGGGTCGATTATTTCGCCGTTGGTGTGTCCATCGGCGCGCAGGTCCTG
>CAYZKE010000137.1:6452-7671 GCA_964478505.1 uncultured Loktanella sp. | reverse complement strand
CCTTGCTGCCCTGCCACTGCACCCGCGCCTGGCCCATATGCTGCAAATTGCAGGCAAGGCTGCAGCCCCAGTCGCCGCCCTGCTGGCCGCGCGCGATCCGTTGCGCGGCGCGCCGGTTGATCTGGCGCTGCGCATCGCGGCACTGACGGGGCGCTACGACGGGCCCGGCACCGCGCACCCTGCGGCACTGGCGCAAATCAAATCTGAAATCCCCCGCCTGACCAAAGGCCTGTCTGACAAAGCCCCGCTCAGCCTTGGCCAGCAAGCCGCCCTCGCCTACCCTGACCGCATAGGCCTGCGGCGCAAAGGCGATGACCCGCGCTATGTGCTCTCAGGTGGCAAAGGGGCCGTGCTTGATGCCGCCGACCCGATGGCGGGGGCGCGGCTGATCGTGGCCACCGATCTTGACGGCGACACCCGCGAGGCCCGCATCAGGCAGGCTGTCACGCTCACGGAACGCGAATTGCGCGACCTTTTTGCCGACCAGATCGCGTGGGCCGATATCTGTGAATGGTCCAAACGCGACCGCAAGGTCCTCACCCGCAAGCAGGAACGGTTTGGCGCGTTGGCACTGGATGACCGCCAGTGGTCGGATGCGCCGGATGAAGCCGTAGCACAAGCCATGCTCGAAGGTGCGCGCCAGTTGGGCCTGCGCCCCTCGCCCGCCGCGGACCGGTTCCGCGCAAGGGTGGCATTGGTTGATGACCTGCCCGCAATGGACGATGCAACGCTACTGGACACGCTGGAAGACTGGCTGCTCCCGCACCTGACCGGTGTGCGCAGCGCAGAGGACTGGAAACGCTTTGATTTCCTGCCTGCCCTGCGCGCCATGCTGGATTGGGACCAGATGCAGCGCCTTGACCTTGCCGCGCCCGCACATTTCGAAACACCGCTGGGGCGCAAGATCCCGATTGACTACGATGGCGACGCCCCCGGCATCACCCTGCGCCTGCAGGAAATGTTCGGCGTCACCGTGCATCCTATGGTTGGGCGAACACCTTTGAGGGTCACACTCTTGTCACCGGGGCAAAAGCCCGTGCAGGTCACGCAGGACATCGTTGGCTTCTGGGCCAGCTCCTATGCGGATGTCCGCCGTGATATGCGTGGCCGCTACCCTCGCCATCCTTGGCCCGAAGACCCGACACAGGCAGACCCCACCCTGCGTGCCAAACCCCGCGGCACCTGACACCATTTGCGCATCGATTCGCTTTGTGTTAGT
>CAYZKE010000137.1:4243-6352 GCA_964478505.1 uncultured Loktanella sp. | reverse complement strand
TGCCAAACCCCGCGGCACCTGACACCATTTGCGCATCGATTCGCTTTGTGTTAGTGAGAATGTAATAAAAACACGCCATTGGCAGGTATATGAGTAATCTAGACCGCTCTTTTTGGACGGGCCGCGCGGTCCGTGTTGTTGATCCGACTGCAATTGTGCAGGTCGGTGCACTCTGCCTGCGCAACGGAAAAGACGGAAAAGAGGTGCTTTTGGTGAAATCCTCGCGTGGGCGCTGGATCGTACCCAAGGGCTGGCCGATGGACGGCCACACCGACGCCGAAACCGCCAAAATCGAAGCGTGGGAAGAAGCGGGTTTGCGCAAAGGCAAAGTCAGCAACGCCCCGATTGGCGGCTATGTCACCGAGAAACGCTTTGACGACGGACGGGTCGTGCCCTGCCATGTCAGCGTGTACCGGATCGACGTGAAAGCCATGACCAAAACCTACCCCGAAGCGGGCCTGCGCAAGCGCAAATGGGTGCCGCTGAAAAAGGCGACCAAGAAAGTCGATGATGTGGGTTTGCGGGCGTTCTTGGGCGCGCTGAAATAGGCTTGGCCTGCTGCCCTGCAGGTGGTCGCAATCACTCTGTCGCATCGACATATTTTCCGACATTCAAAAGCGTCCCGCAGAACGCAAAAAGCCGCCCCTAGGGGCGGCCTTTGCAAAGCGCAGACCATAATCTGCCTTACCTTACATTAACTTAGCGGCGGCGGTCGCGGCGCGAGGACATGGGCTGGAACGCGACGCCGACGTGGGCTTCGCAGTAGGGCTTGCCCTGTTGCACAGCCAATCCACAGAACCAGAAATCATCGGTCGCGGGATCGCCGACCGGCCATTTGCAGGTTTTTTCCGTCAGTTCCATCAAGGTCAACCGCTTCGCCGTCTTTTCGACTTCACTGACTTTGGCCAGTGCCTCGGGGCTGATCTCATTGGCCGAAGGCTGCGGCGGCAAAGGTTGCCCTGCCGGAATGATCGCGCGGCGCGCAGCCGAAATCGGGATGCCGTTCTCGTCAAGCTCGGGCTCTTCTTTGGGCGGTGTCGAGGCGGGTGCCGCCTTGGGTTTGGGTGCTGCAGGCTTGGCCGCCGGTTTCGCCGCAGCAGCGGGTGCCGCCGCCGGTTTTTCTTTTGGTGCTACTTTGGCCGCAGCCCCGGCCGAACCTGCCCTATTGGACAATCCCAAGCGGTGTACCTTACCGATTACGGCATTGCGGGTCACCCCGCCAAGTTCTTTGGCGATCTGGCTTGCGGACTGGCCTTCGCCCCACATCTTCTTGAGCGTCTCAACGCGCTCGTCTGTCCAGGACATATCTGTTCCTTTGGTTTTTCGGCAAGGATCCATGATGCACGGATCGCGCCTTCTTGGTCAAGTTGAGTTCATATTAAACACTGCGGCAGGTGATGTGAAGGCAGTGGAGTGCCTTTTCGTGATGTTATAACGAGCAGCGCCCCCCGAGGGCTGGCCATCCGCGCGAAAACCACTATGTCAGGGTGCTGCAAAGGATGACTGTAATGCAAGATATGAACCAGATGGGCGTACGGCGCTTCGGGCGCGTGAATTGGCTGGGAACCTGGACATTGATCCGGCGCGAGATCAGCCGCTTCATGAATGTCTGGTCACAGACTGTGATGGCCCCTTTGATCAATGCGGGGCTGTTCTTGCTGATTTTCACCATCGCGATCGGGTCACAGCGCGGCGATGTGATGGGCGTACCTTTCATGGTGTTTCTGGCACCCGGCATCCTGACCATGACGGTCATCCAGAACGCCTTTGCCAATACCTCCTCCAGCCTTGCCTCCGCCAAGGTGCAGGGCAATATCGTCGATACGCTCATGCCACCCCTGTCAGCCGGAGAGTTGGTGACAGGCTATATCGGCGGGGCGGTGGCACGCGGTGGATTGGTCGCGATTGTGATTGCTGCGGGATCGGCTCTGTTTTTGGGCGTAGGGATGCAGTCACCGATCTGGGTCGTCGTCTTTGTGGTGCTTGGGTCGGTCCTGATGGGCGGCTTGGGCCTGATTGCAGGAATTTTTGCCAATAAGTTCGACCAGCTCTCAGCGATTTCGAACTTTCTTGTCACACCTTTGGCGTTCCTGTCAGGCACCTTCTATT
>CAYZKE010000137.1:0-4143 GCA_964478505.1 uncultured Loktanella sp. | reverse complement strand
GCGATTTCGAACTTTCTTGTCACACCTTTGGCGTTCCTGTCAGGCACCTTCTATTCGATCGAGGCGCTGCCGCCATTCATGCAAACCCTCAGCCATGCCAACCCGTTCTTCTATATCATCGACGGGGTGCGCTTTGGGATGATCGGGGTCAGCGATAGCAGCCCTTGGCTGGGGCTTGTGGTGGTGACGGCCGCCTGTGTTGTAGTGTTGGGCGTCTGTCTGCGCTGGATGCACACGGGCTATCGCCTCAAAGCCTAAGAGACGTCGCGCACAGGGACGCCGCGCTCAGCCAGTACGGCAATCAAGGTGTCGATATCAGGTAGATCGCCCGAAAATATATCCTCGATAGTGCCATCGCGATAAACAATGGCAACTTCGGTATCCAGACCCGCCTCGCTGACACGCAGGTAGGCGATATCATCAAGCGGGATCGGCCGCGGGTCACGCCATGCGGCAAGGGTCAGATGGTCTGCATCTATCCGCACGCCAGACACAGGTTGCGGTAGCAGCATCCAAGCAATCAACACCGCCCCGATCACCCATGCAAACGCCTGCAATTGCGTGGCTTCAAAGTAAATGATGGCAACAAGCAGCAAAACCATCCCGAGGAATGCAAGCCAGATGGGCCCCTTGCTCGGTGCGCGGCGGTACTCGTAAACATCACTCATTTTCTTCATCTTCCCCCAGAAGATGGCCTTATTTTGCCCAAGGTAAAGAGGTGCCGCACGTTTAACGCAAAAAGCGGACCCGCCGTTCGCGCCACGCCAGAAGCGATGCGCCGCTCAGGATAATAAGCGCGCCAAGGATGCTTATCCAGTCCGGCCAGACATCGAAAAGCAAAAGATCATAAAGACCGGCAAAAATCAGCGTGACATAGCTAAAAGGCGTGATGAAACTCGCGTCTGCGCGCGCCATGGCGTTGACAAAACACGCCTGTGCCGTAGCCATCAACATCCCCAAGGCGACCAGCGCGCCCCATTGTGCGGCTGTCGGTGGCACCCATACGGGCAGAACGGCCAGTGTTGCGATGCTCAGCCCGATGGCATTGTTGATCAGCAAGATCTGGAACCCCGGTTCGCGATTGGCCAGTTTCTTGATGAATATCAGCTCCATCCCCATCAAAAGTGCAGCCCCCAGCGCCAGCAGACCGGCCAGTTGAAAGCTCTCAGGTCCGGGCCTGAGCAAGATCAGCGCACCAAGCAAAGCGGTACCGGCGGCACCCCAGCGCCACGGCCCCACCCGTTCGCCCAGCAGCGGAATAGCCAGCAGCATGCCGAACACGGGGTTGAGAAAGCTGATTGCGGTGGCATCCGACAGCGGAATGAAGGCCACGGCGGAAAACATGAATGTCACACCACCCCAACCAAAGAGTGTCCGGCCAAAGTGTAATTTGAGGTTCGGCTGTGCGATCCTGGGACGCAACAGCGCGGCCGCACTGGCAATCGCGATAAATGCAAACAAGAAGCGGCCATGGCTGATCTGCAGCGGATGCAAGGACGGGCCAAGCGTGTCAGTACCCAAGGATTTTGCCATGACCATCGTCGCCGCAATAAACGCGGTTGCCGTCATCATGAACGCAATAGCAAGAGGCGGGTTGGGGGCACGCAGGGTCATGCCCCGCTCATTGAACCTGTTCGCGTAACCGCGCAAGACAGATTGTCATGCCGCGACAGGCAGCGCCAGTTTTTGCAGCTTCCCTTGGGGCAGAAACTGCGCTACCACGAGCGCATGATGAACCGTGCAACAGCTGTGATCCGACGCCGACGCTAACCAGCGCCGTCCTTTGCCACGTCCATCCTAAACCCCTAACATTATTGACAGCCCTCGCTTGGTCCTGCACCAATCGGGCTTACCTTCAAGGAAGATCGCCATGATCCCATCTATTCTGCCAACCTATTCACGCGCACCGCTGACTTTCGTTTCCGGCGAAGGCTCTTGGTTGACCGAGGCAGACGGGCGACGTTTCCTTGATCTGGGCGCAGGGATTGCCGTGAATGCGCTGGGGCATGCGAACCCTGCTCTGGTCGCAGCATTGACCGAACAGGCGCAGGCGCTGTGGCATGTCTCGAACCTGTATAATATTCCCGCACAGCAGCAATTGGCCGATGCGCTGGTGGCGCAAACCTTTGCCGATACGGTGTTTTTCACCAACTCCGGCACCGAAGCCTGCGAGCTGGCCGTTAAAATGGCCCGCAAATACTGGTACGACAAAGGCCAGCCCGAACGGACAGAGATCATCACCTTTTCGGGGTCGTTCCATGGCCGCTCCAGTGCTGGGATTGCGGCTGCGGGCTCTGAGAAGATGACTAAGGGCTTTGGCCCGCTACTCCCAGGTTTTACCCATCTGGAATTTGGCGATCATGACGCCTTGAACGCCGCTGTCTCGGATAAAATCGCAGCGATCCTTGTCGAGCCTGTGCAGGGCGAAGGCGGTATCCGCCCCTTGCCGGATGTTTGCCTGAAGGGGCTCCGCGATCTGTGCGACCAACACGGCATCCTGTTGATCCTTGACGAGGTGCAATGCGGCATGGGCCGGACAGGTAAGCTTTTTGCCCATGAATGGGCGGGGATTACCCCCGATATCATGATGGTTGCCAAGGGGATCGGCGGGGGTTTCCCGCTGGGCGCTGTGCTGGCCACGGAAAACGCGGCGTCTGGCATGACGGCGGGCACGCATGGGTCCACCTATGGCGGCAACCCTCTGGCCTGTGCCGTAGGCGCCAAGGTGATGGAGATCGTGGGCGATCCCGCGTTTCTGGCCGAGGTCAACCGCAAGGCGGGCATCATGCGCCAAAAGCTCGAAGGGCTGGTGGCCGCACATCCGGATGTGTTTGAAGCCGTGCGCGGATCGGGCCTGATGCTGGGCCTGAAATGCGAGGCCGTAAACAGCGATGTGGTCGCGGCGGGATTTGCCCAAGGCGTACTGACGGTGCCTGCGGCGGACAATGTCGTGCGTCTTCTGCCCGCGCTGAATATCACCGATGCGGATATCGCGCTGGCGATCGACAAGCTTGATGCTGCAGCATCCCATGTAAAGGAGGCCAATGCGTAATTACACGTTCCGCCCCCTGACCGAGGCAGACCTGCCTTTGATGCGCCGCTGGTTACAGACGGCGCATGTCAAAGTCTGGTGGCCCGATGCGGACAAGCAAATTGCGCTGATGGAAAGAGACATGAACAATGCCGCGATTGACATGCGGGTGGTGAGCCTGATCGACCACCCCTTTGCCTATATCCACGATCACGACGCCCGCGCCTTTGAGATGCCACAATATGCGGACCTGCCGTTTGGCGCGCGGGTCATGGCCACCTTTGTCGGCGATAGCGATTTCATGGGACAGGGCCATTCTGTCGGCTATATCGAAGCATATATACGCAGCCTGCGCCTGAAATACCCCATGGTGGCCGTGGCACCGGGGACGACCGACACCCGGACCATCACAATCTATAAACAGGCCGGTTTCATGAACCGACGACTGACCACCACAGCCGAAGGACGCCTTGTCCAGGTAATGACCCATCTCTGAACTGACTGGTCGGAAACGGCCCAACAAAAGCGAAACACATGACCCATTTTCTTGATATCCATACGACCCCAACCGATGCGCTGCGCAACATCATCGACAATGCCAAAGCGATGAAAACCGCCCGCGCCGGTCTGCCCAAGGGCACGCCGGATGCGGATCAGCCACTGGCGGGGCATATGGTGGCGCTGATTTTTGAAAAGCCGTCAACACGTACCCGCGTGTCTTTCGATGTGGGTGTGCGCCAGATGGGCGGGCAGACCATGGTGCTGTCGGGGGCGGATATGCAACTGGGCCATGGCGAGACGATTGCCGATACCGCGCGCGTACTCTCGCGCTATGTCGATCTGATCATGATCCGCACATTCGAGGAACAGACCCTGCTCGATATGGCCGAATACGCCACGGTGCCGGTCATCAACGGGCTGACCAACCGCACGCACCCCTGCCAGATCATGGCCGATATCATGACGTTTGAGGAACATAACGGCCCGATCAAAGGCAAAAAGGTTGTGTGGTCGGGCGACGGTAACAACGTGTTTGCAAGCTTTGCTCATGCTGCCAAACAGTTCGAATTCGATCTGGTCTTTACGGGGCCACCCCCGCTTGATCCTGAACC
>CAYZKE010000136.1:0-7694 GCA_964478505.1 uncultured Loktanella sp. | reverse complement strand
TCTTGGGGTAGCCTACAAAAGACGGGTTAAACGCCTCACCGTGGCAGGTGACGCCATCAAGCATATTGATGTTGGCTTCCAAAAGGTTGGAGCCCGTCCGCATTTCTGCCAGCATGATGAAATAGTCGAACCTGCTCATTTTCCGCTGATCACATAGGGTTTGCGCCGCACTACCGGTTTGGTGGTAGGCGCGATGCCAACAGTAATGTCACCAGTCAGAAACGGGTGCATGCCCTGATTTTTAAGCTCTTGGAGATAATCTGGCAGACCCGTTAAATCGCGCATTTTGGGGGCCTCTTTAATGGCAAGCCCACGGTGCCCCGCGATCTCGTCAATAATCGTTTGCAGCACCATCATTGGCGCTTCGATAAACTGGGCCAACGTCATGATCTTGATCCGCGCACGCGCATCAGGGGATCGCAGCACCTTGAGAAATTTATCCTCGATGCGTTGCAGGCGCGCCGCCTCTGCCCGCACCTCGCTCGCAGAGCGGCCAGAGCAGAAAAGCGGGATCGACCAGGCCCCTGACACCACCCAGAGACTGGCCTGAGTGTCTTTCGCCAAGGTCCAGCTGATGTCTTGGGTATCGGCAGGGCCGAACTGAAAACAGTGGTGACTGTCGCGGCCGTTCCAGATCAGATTGCTGAGGAACATTTTGCCGTTGTAGTCGCGAAGCCGCGCATTGTCAGACATGCAGCCGCGGTAAACCTCGCCTTCATCCGCAAAATGCGCACGATCTTTTGCATAAAGATGCCCGTGCACCACAGCACCCGTTTGCTGCGTCAGCCATGACTGGAAATCGGGGAAGATATCATCAAAGCCCTGCAGCACTGCATAAGGGGCCGCTGCAATGCTGGTTTGGCGATCAATGCTGGGAAAACGGCTTTGCATAAAAAGGCCCTGCCGCCCCAAGGTACGCCGGTCAACCGCTTGGGCAAAAACGCGGTCTACCGTGCCCGAGTTGGGCTCTTGAGTTTGGCGCAGGGGATCTTCCGATGCAGGAAAGGTATTGAACAAAACACTGGCATCTCGCCAGATTTTCCGCGCCACAAAGCATTTCGAGCGCTGCAGGAGTTCAACATGATCATCAAAGAAGATGTGCGGTTTGCCCTGAAAATCAAACTTCACCAGGGTGAGTGAGCGGCTTTCGATCTTGCGTGAATGGAGCCGCGCAAGCGTCTGATAGTAGCTTTCATCAGGGATCCAGACCTTGCGGAAATAGTCATCATAGGTCGCGCGGTTCGGGTCGCGCAAAATGGCGTCAAGCGTTTGCCGTGTGAGGCACCACCACTGCGAACCCATGTGAGGCACAACACCTTCTGGAATGCGGCGTTTATACCCAACTGCCTGCTGCAACTTCACAAAAGCATCAAACAGTCTGCGGTGCTTTTTCCAAGCAAAAGGAAACCGCAGGGTAAAGCGTTCGCGGTCAAGCCCGCCAACCGTCCAAGGCACATCAGCCGTTGTCGCACTTTCGATGAAATCCGTGTCTGGGCGCGCATCCAGGTAATGCTGTAGCTCGGCAATCGGGCGGAGCGGAAGGCAGGCACCTGAGGCCAGAAACACGTGCTGGACCTCCGGGAATTCTTCGAGCAAAAGCGTCGCGGCTTCCTGGGATGCGGCTACCAACCCCCAAGTGCCCCATTCGCAACGATGCCGTGCGCAAAACCGGACATCGGGCAGGTCCGCCAAAGACCCGACAAAGCGGTCATAGGTCTGACGTGGCACATTACTGTCGACATGGACAACAACGGGACAACCCGCTCCGGCCCAATGGCGCACCATCTGTTTGGCGCGGTCAAAGGCGGTGTGGACAAGCATGACAACACCCAAGCTCATGCCCAGTTCCCCTTGGACATCAGGCCCAGCACCTCAAGTTGTCGCCAATTGATGTATTGCTCGCTCCATTGGCACCACAAATCCGGGTCGGCACCATGCCGTTCTGCATAGGTTTTGTATTCGCGCCCGTCTTTGTAATGTTCGGCGCGCGTGGCCTCTTCGACGGCGCGGTCGCCAAAGGTGTTCAGAAACTTCGCGTGCAGTAAGATACCCGATGTCTTTTCCCCGCCCTGCTGATCGTAAACAAGGTTCAATCCGCGTGGCAGCATCATATGGGTCGAGCTGACGTAGGCGTAAGGGCGCCGCCATTTCACAAAAGGAATTTTGTTCAATGCAGGGGCTTGCTTGGGTTTGCTGGCAAAGAAACTGCGGGCGCGCGGCCCGCCCTGAATCCACAGGTTTTTCAGCAGCTTGTTCTGAGTCATGAAATAATTGCCCGGATCAAACCAGTTGGCGGTTTGAAACGGATCATCGCCACGCCGATAGGTCGTCTGACCTACCGGGCCTTTGGGGTACATATCCAGCAACATCGCGCCAAAAGACCGCACATCAGACGCATCCAGCCAGTCGGCCAAGGCACGAATTGACCGTGTGTCGCAGAACGGATAGACAAAGAATTCATCCACATCGACCGTCAGCGCCCAATGCCCATGCGCGTATTTGCCTTGCAGATAGGTCAGCCAGTCAACGCCGTAGCGCGCCTCGCCGTAAGGGGCATCGGTCCGCCACAAAGACACATCAGGCTGTTCACGGGCGAAATCGCTTCCTGCGTCCTCGCTGCCGTTGTCGATCATCAGGAAATGACCAATCCCGAGCTTGCGGTAATAATTAAAGAAGAATGGCAGACGGATGTCTTCGTTCCGGAAGGTGCAGAAAAGCAAGACATCATCGGGGGCTATTTCCTTCGTGCGGTCCGTCACCGCGACAAGTTCCCGCCCCTTGCGCAACGCACGCATGCGCAAGCGTTTCCGCTTCCACCGCAAACGATATGACGTCAAAATGCTCAAAATGACTGCGCCCTATTCCGGTTTGTTCCCACCTGCATATCAGACCCAGCGCCCCTTTGACATCAGCCCGAGTGCGACCAGTTGCGCATCACCGCTATACCGACAAGAGCCCTCATACCAGAAATCAGGATTTTCGGTCAGGTGCAGATGATAGTCCTGATAAAGTGCCGTGTTCTGAAAATGCTGTCCTCGTTCAAGCTCTTCCGCAGACTTCGCCCCGATCATCGGCAGGAATTTGGTGTGGAGCAAGACACCGCTTGCCTTGCTATTACCCTCAAAATCAAAAACATCGTGCAGGCGGGTCGGCAATATCTGATGGGTTGAGCTGACATAGGCATAGCGCCACGACCAACGCACGAGTGGCGTTTTATTCAACGTTGGTGCGCGCGCAGGTTCGTTTGCAAAGAATATACGGTCACGGACACCGCCCTGTACCCACAGGTTGCCGTAATAATGGTGCACCTGATGGCGATAATTATCGGCGTCAAACCAAGCCAAGGTCTTGGTCGGATCGTCGCCGGGCACATAGGGCGCGTCCTCAAGCGGTCCTTCGGGGTAGAGGTCCAGCAACAATGCGCCAAAAGAGGCGTGACCCCGTCCATCCAGCCATGTTGTCAGTGCTTTCAGATCGCGGGTTTCATGATCTGGATAAATCAAGAGTTCATCTGCATCGACGGTCAGACACCAATGGCCATTGCCGTACTTCCATTGCAGCCACCCCAGCCAATCCATACCGAAACGGGCAAGGCGATAGCTTTGCGTGGTTGTCCAGACTGACACATCAGGCTGCTGGGCCAGATACTCGGCCGTACCATCATCGCTGCCATTATCGACGATCAGAAAGTGGTCGACGCCAAGTTTGCGGTAATGCTTCAGAAAATATGGCAGGCGGACGATTTCATTCCGGACCGTCGCAAAGCAAAGGATCGCTTCCGGTCCGATCAGGTCTGTCCGGTCTACGGCCGCCGCAATCTCATGGCGTTTGCGCCAAATGCGAAACAGGAATCGTCGCCGCTTCCAACGCAGGCGATACGCATGCCAAAGGTCCATTTAGAGCCTTACTGCGCTGCCTGCTTGGTTGCATGCATCTGCGCCAGAAATTCCGCGAACTCATCACGCAACTCCTCGCGCGCAAGTGCAAAGGCAACGGTCGCCTGCAAGAAACCCGCCTTGGACCCACAATCATAGCGCTGCCCGTCAAAGCGATAGCCGAACACATTGCGGCCTGCGTTGATTTCTTCGGCAATCGCATCTGTCAGCTGGATTTCACCACCGGCACCGCGCCCGATCTTATCAAAATTGGCAAGAACCTGCGGCGTCAGAATATAGCGGCCGATCACCGCCAGATTGGATGGTGCAGTGCCCGCGGCCGGTTTTTCCACCATCCCCTTGGCCCTGACAATCGGGCCATCTTGCGCTGCGACATCAAGCACACCGTAAGATGCGGTCTGCGCGGGTGAAACTTCCATCGCAGCCACCATCGCGCCACCGGTTTCCTGATAAGCCTCAACCATCTGTTGCAGACAGGGTTTGTCCGCCGCGATCACATCGTCCGGCAGAATAACGGCAAAGGGCTCATCCCCGATCAGTTTACGTGCGCAGGACACAGCATGCCCAAGGCCCAGCGCCTTGTGCTGGCGCAGATAGGCGATCGTGCCGCTTTCCATGTTGGTGCTACGCAGGATTTCCAACAGCTTGGTTTTCCCCGAAGCCTCCAACGCGGCCTCCAGATCAGGGGCAAGGTCAAAGTAGTCCTCAAGTGCCGACTTTCCGCGCGATGTGACAAAGATAAAGTCTTCGATGCCAGCCGCGCGCGCCTCATCAATCGCATATTGAATCAACGGGCGGTCGACCAAGGTCATGATTTCCTTGGGCACAGATTTTGTCGCCGGTAGAAACCGCGTGCCAAGTCCCGCAACGGGAAAAATGGCTTTTGATACTTTTCTATCCATGACTCTACCCTTGATACCTAAAAATGCTGCGATAGCGGCTGAAATGGGCTATATTAAGACGGAAAGAACGATATTTCCGCGACCCAGTTCCGCCTGTCGCCATAAATTGCCTAGTCATGCCCCATCTCTTTGAGCATTTCTTCAATGCGCGGCACATCTTCGGGGTTGTTTAACTCCCAAAACTGCCTGCCTTTGGCCGCGACTTCCACACAAAGCATGGGAACACCCCGTTCAAGAAAACGCAACTGCTCTAACCCTTCCAGTTGCTCTAGTGGTCCGGCGGGCCACTGTGGATAGGACTTGAGCGCATCCGGACGGTAGGCGTAAACGCCAACATGGTGGAAAACCGGTGTTTCATCCGCATCGCCGTAGGTTTTTCCGGTGAAGGGAATCACCTCTTTCGAGAAATAGAGTGCGTTGTTGTCCGCACCAAAGACCGCCGTTGTCCCACCAACGCGTCCTTCGCGGCGATCCTGCAACAGCCCGTTCAACGCACGCCCTTCGGTCCGCAAAACAGGGGTCGCAACATCTGCTGATGGATTGTCACGCAGGCCTTGCACCAGATCTTCGATGAACCATGCCGGTGTCAGCGGAGCATCGCCCTGCAGGTTTACCACGATGTCATAGTCCTCACCCAAGTTCACAAGCGTCTCTGCGCAACGCTCGGTCCCGTTCTGGCAGGTGGTCGACGTCATCACAACCTCGGCATCAAAGGCTGCACAAGCCTCGGCAATGCGCGTGTCATCGGTCGCCACGACCACCTTGTCGATACCTGCCACCCCGCAGGCCGCATCCCATGACCGGCGGATCAGGCTCTTGGCTTCACCACTGGCACCTTTCAGCGTCACAAGCGGTTTACCGGGATAGCGCGTAGACGCGTACCGTGCGGGAATGACGATGATGACGGACATTACGGTTTCTCCAGTGCGACATCCGGGGCGTAGGCGATGAAGAAGGGGTTTTCAAATGCAGGTTTTCCATACTGCAAGGGCGTATGGTCATCAAAGCGGACAACTTGGCCACCTGCACCATTCAAGACCGCATGACCCGCTGCCGTGTCCCATTCCATCGTGCGGCCAAGGCGCGGATAAAGATCGGCTTCACCGGTCGCTACCAAACAGAATTTCAGGGACGAACCGGCGCTCTTCATATCGGCTGTCACATATTTGCTGATGTAGTCATCCGTCGCCTGATCGCGGTGTGACTTGGACGCGACAACAAGAAGCGCGTTGTTGTCGGGTTTTGATACAGTGATTGGGGTTGAGTGGCCCTGTGTGTCCACGTAAAACGGGCCTTGCTCTTCGACAGAAACGCCTTGGGCATCGGTGTAGAAAAGCCGTTCTTTCGCAGGGGCATAGACAATGCCACGCACCGGCACGCTGTCTTTGACATAAGCGATATTCACCGTGAAATCGCCACGCCGTTTGATGAATTCCTTCGTACCGTCCAGCGGATCAACAATCAGAAATGTGCGGGCCGAAACCTTATGCGAAGCGGCCTGTTCCTCGGTGACCAAAGGGATGTCAGGGAAGGCTGTACGCAACCCAGCGCTGATAATCGCATCTGCGGCTTCATCCGCGACAGTGACAGGGCTTTCATCGCTTTTGGAGCGGACTTCAAAAGCGTCCCCGTTATAGATTTCCATGATCTTGTCACCAGCTTGCAAAGCAAGCGCACGCATCACCTTGGTGAGTTCTTCAAAATCCATAAAATGTTACCTGTCATCAAAAAGCCCTGTTCGGCCTGTTTATGATGTTTCGCCGCGCGATCAGCAAGGTTATCGTCGCAACACGCACAACAGCGCTTTCACCCAGCGAAACGGACCGCCAATGTTCCAGACCCCGATCTATAGAAACAAGACAAGCGGTCTGTTTGGCATGCTTGAGGTGATCTATCATACGATCGTCCGCAAGGCGCGCAGCGGCCATCGCAATGCCGTTATCGCAATGTTGCTGAACCTGCTGCAGGGCCTGACGATGATAGTCGCCTTCCTGCTGTTTTTCACCGTTCTGGGGCTTCGGAGTTCTCCGATCCGTGGCGATATGATGCTTTACATCATGAGCGGGATTTTTGTCTATCTCACGCATATCAAATCAGTGACCGCCGTCATGACTGCGGGTGGACCCACATCTTCGATGATGCTGCACCGTCCGATGAATACAATCATCGCTATCATGGCTGCTGCACTTGCAACACTTTACACGCAAATCATTACGTTGGTCGTGATCCTGTCGTTCTATCACATCGCCTTGAATCCCATCACGATCTACGATCCCGTCGCCGCAATGGGCTTTTTTCTGATGGCGTGGTTTTCAGGCTGTGCGGTTGGCATGATTTTTCTGGCACTTTACCCTTGGTTCCCGCGCTTTACGTCGCTTGCAAAAACGATTTACGTGCGCGTGAACATGCTTGCGTCGGGGAAAATGTTTGTTGTCAACACACTGCCCGCATCAATGATGGCAATGTTTGACTGGAACCCTTTGTTCCACAACATCGACCAGATGCGCGGTGCCGTTTTCCTGCATTACAACCCGCAGTTCACTAGCGTCGAATATCCGATTTATTTGTCGCTCGTCCTGATCATGATCGGTCTCATGGGCGAATTTTTCGGACGACAGCACGTCTCGATTAGCTGGTCCGCCGGCAGATAGGCAAAAACAAGCGCTGCCTGTGCCGAAAAAACTGGCGATTTACCCTTCTCGGTGCACCGCAGATGCTTGCAGCACCAATATCGCACCCCTATATACGCTGAGATCGAAGTCGAGCGTAGCAATCGCGGGCTTCAGACTGGAAACTGGCGCGGGTGCCGAAACGGGTTCGCGCTGCTCAAACCGCCTAAAGTAGAGGGATTTGAAAAATGGCCAAAGTTATTGGTATCGACCTGGGAACCACGAAC
>CAYZKE010000135.1:0-7698 GCA_964478505.1 uncultured Loktanella sp. | reverse complement strand
AAAGCCTTGGCGTGGCCGAAGAGGCCCCGATCATCGAGGTCTGGAACAAGGTCGATCTGCTGGAAGGTGACGCGCGTGATGCGGTGCTGACACAGGCAGCGCGCATGGACGACCTCTATGCGATTTCTGCGGTCACCGGTGAGGGGTTGGACAGGCTCCTGGCCGCGATTCCCGACAAGCTCAAAGACCCCCGGAGCGAGGAAAAGCTGACGCTGACTTTCGCCGAAGGGCGCAAACGCGCATGGCTCTTTGATGCGGGGATCGTGACGAAAGAAGTGCAGACCGAAACCGGTTATGAGGTGACGGTGTTCTGGACGCAGTTGCAGAAAGAGCGGTTTGTGCGGTTGTAGGGGAACGGCAGCTTTGCGGGACAAAGCCGACCTCTGCTCGAAAGCAACCAATGTCCACGATGAGATGGCCCTTAACCTAGCGACAAACAGCACGGGTGGGCGAAGCTTATAATTGAAGGCCGAGAAAAATCACAGCCAATGGCACTGGCGACACAGCAAGAATGACTGTCAGGAAGGTCGAAAGTGGTGTAAATATTCCGCTCAGACCCGCAATTATCATGATGCCGCCACCGCCGCCGATGATGGAGTTGCCCGGCGTATTAACCGCGACCGCCATCGCAACATAGCGATACCGCAGGGCAAGGCGAAGAACGCGTTTTGACTGCCCTTCAAGAAGCATCGCAACACGCTCGTCTCTCGACAACGGTGCGGCGCGGGCCACTAATTCAGCCGCACGCCGCATCCTCAAGACCTGCAAGAGCCGCTCTAGCGCGCTTATTGGCAGGAACCGTCCGACCGTGAAGGCTAGCATCATGGCGGCAATCGTGCAGACGAAAATTAGTGGTGCAATCGCCGCTCCGAAACCTGCGAGGAGTGCAACACCGATTTCTGCCCCCGGCACAAACGGCATTGCAAGAAGCGCGACATAGGCCACGGCACCGATCATGATCGCTTTGTGAACCTGCTGCTCATTGTCGGGCCTGATCTGAAGGTCCAGCGCGTCACGGATCATGTGTACGCCCCATGTGGCCAGCACGATAAACCCGAAAAGGATACCGACCCTAAAAATCAGGCCAGGCGTCGTCAGCCCCTTAGACGTCATGCGCGGGGCTCAACCGGATACTGCCTCCAATGGGACTGCCGTGCCAATCACCCGGATTGGGATTTGGTTGGTCCAGTACCAGCGGCGTGTCGTCCAGGTTACGTCGATTGAAATATCATCACCTGTGACAGTGCCGTACCAGACCACAGTGTGCGGAGCATCGGGGCAGATCGCCTTAGTGGTAAAGTGGATCACCCCGTCAATTTCCTTGGTCTGATAGTCGGACCAGCCAAAGTTGCAGTAATTTTCGCAATCAACCGATTGGAACGTGCCATCCCGAAAAATGATCTCATCTTCCAACTCTGCACCACTGGACAGATCCTTACCGTATACACGGAACGCAATCCCATCTAACGCGCCTGTCGCAGCCCAATCACCTTCAGGCACCACGAGATCGGGGATGTCTTCATTCATCACCGAGAGGGTCGCGGCGCCAGTGCCAAAGGTTGCAGCGGCAATTGCGGCAATCTGTAGAATCTGAGGCATGAACTGCTCCGTCCGTGGAAAACTCAAGTATGGGTAATTTCTCAATTATGGATCAAACGGCGTAGCAGACAAGACAAATCATAAGTCGGGGACCAGCATTGTGAGAATGTGGTACCGCACGTTGTTCCAATAGTTGCTATCCGACCATCGGAACTGACTCATCCTTGTCTCGTCTACTGCATATCAGTTTATCTCGTTACCAGAAACCAGACCTTCGCTGCGACACGGAATACCGGCAGAATGGGCTCAAAGCCGACTTTCACTGCAACTCTGCACGATCCTACTCCGCAGGCCGCAGCACCGTGACCCCAACCGCCGCCGCCCTTGCCAAGTCTGGATCAAGCGACATCGGGATATATTCGCCGCGCCGCCACAGCTCTCCCAGATTGTCGTAGTGCCGTGACAGCGGGTGGCCGGACTGCCCTGTGGAGTTGATGAACACGGAACTGTCGGGATCGGCGAAATCATAGACGCCGCGATAGCCTGCCGCGTGGACGTTGTGGAACGGATGCGGGTCCATGCCCGATGTCTTGGCCCGTTGCAGGGTGTGATCTCCGCCGCTGGTGGACTGGCGGATATTCACGATCCATTCAAGGATCGGCGTGTTGCCCAGTACAGGGTGATCATGGGTCGCCACATGGGCGTCACCCCAGCGCACGGCCTCGATCGCCTCGCCATAGTTCTCGGTGATCCAGACCAGCGCATCATCCAGCGATTGCCGTGCGATATCGGTGCAGGTTTCCACCGGCGCGGACTGGATCACATCGCACCACACACTGGCACCATCGATATCGCGGAACACGCGTTCGATGAATACCGGCTCGACATGGGTGAACTCTTCGGCCAATGGCCCCAATTCGTCGCGGATCAGCCGCTGCTGGAATGCGCGGGTCCAAGCTGCATAGATCAGCGGTTCCGGCAGGTGTTCGTTCATCTCGCCGTTCCACGCTGACAAAAGGTCCAGCGCAATCTGGCGACGGCGTTCGGGGGTGCCTTCGGCGGCGGCATCGCCGGTGAACCACAGATCCGCGCCCATCAGCGTCGACAGCGTCCGCGCGGCAAAGCTGACCGTATCAAGCTGGGTTTCAATAAAACTGTCGCGGGTGTGCACCTCGCGCGCTTGCATCAGACGCCGCCAGCGGTTGATTCGTTGGGTGTCCCCCCATCTGTGCGTGACGTGAAACGGAAAGGGCCGGTCGACAGTCTTGTTGTTGGTGTTCCCCAAGATCCCGCCGGGGGGATCAAGGAATTCGGGGTTGTCGCCATAGGGAAACCGCCCTTGCCAGCGGTTTTCAGGCAGATAGCCAAAGGCAGGCAGGCGGCCCTGGCTTTGGTGCGCTGCATCACGGGCAGGGATGGCGCCGATGGTTTTCATGGCGATCCTGTTCCGATCCGCCAGTGTCAGGTTCATAGCCGGCGCGATAAAATCCGCACCTGCGGTGATGGCCTCTTCGACCGTGCGCGCATGGTTGATGGCAAAACCGGCAGACATAGAAGTGTCGCGGTCCGATAGCGCAGTCCATGAGATCGCAGTCACGTGCCCCGGCGGGGTGATGGTGCCAAGGTCATACTGGCCCCGCGGCATCACAGGGCCATTCGCCGTCCAACGCAGGCGCAGGGTCACGGCAGGGGCATCTTTAATATTGATGATACTATCGCGGGTCCGAAATGGGGCCCAGCCGGTTGGGGTGCGGTATTCTTCAGGGTTATCGGGGTTGACCTCTTCGACCATGACGTCCTGATCATCGACATAGGCGCTTGTCAGGCCCCATCCGAGCACGTCGCTCCGCCCGGTCAGGACGAGTGGCATGCCGGGAATGGTACCGCCGATGATGCCACCTGTTTCAAGCTCGAGCCGTGCCAGATACCAGATGGATGGCGCGGTCAGGCCCAGATGCGGATCATTGGCCAGCAGTGTCGAGCCTGTGGCCGAGCGTGACGCGCTGGCCGCCCATGCATTGGAGGCCCCTGACAGCGGTGCGGGTTTCAGCGGCGAGAGCGGATCATAGGCCAGCCGCATGTTGGGCGTGTAAGACGGTACACCGGGGATCAGGCTTGCGTATTCCGGCAGGGCCGCAGTGGCGCTGGTGGGATCGTCGGGCAGGATATCGCGCAGGCGGTCGTTCTCAAGCAAGAGCGAGGTGCGGGCGCGCAGGACTTCATCTTCGAGGTTCGACGTCAGGTCCAGCGCCATCAGTTTCAGGATCGCAATGGAATCGGCAGGCTGCCAAGGTGCAATCGCATGATTGAACAGCCACATTTCCGGCGCACCACGCCCCAGCGCCCCTGTGTTCACCTCGGCCAGCCACGCGTTCACGCCGCGTGCATAGGCCCCCAAAGCGGCATTGGTTTCGGGGGTTTGCACGTTCACCGAGGCGACGGCCGTCGTATAGAGATCAAAGCGCCGCAACACCTCATCAATGCCAAGTGTGCGTTCACCGAACAGCTCGGACAACCGCCCTTGGGCTGTGCGCCGCAGCATCGTCATCTGCCATAGACGGTCCTGCGCGTGGGCGTACCCCAGCGCAAAATAGACATCATTGTCGGTTTGGCCAAAAATATGCGGGACATTGGCGTTATCGCGGACGATTTCGACAGGTGCCGCAATCCCCGCAACCTCGCGGTTGGCGTTGTATTCGGGCAGCGAGCGTGACGCAAAATAATAAACGAGCGCGATTGCAGCGACGCCTAGAATGATCAGGGCAGTGGCAAGCCGGATGAGCCAGCGAAAAACAAACGCCATTAGGTCCTCGGGGTGTTGTGTCTGCCCCGTTGTAGCAGGGCAGACAGCAAGGACAAGTTAGCGTTCGGGGATCAACCCGCGCGGGCTGAACCGCAGCACGAGAAGCAGCACCAGACCCATGGTCAGCAAACGCATATGGGCCGCAGATTCGATCATCCAGTCTTTCATGGCGCTCCCGTCCTCAAGCCCGCTGCTGAGGATGTTCATCAGCCCCAGACCGAGCGGTTCCACCTGCACCCAGAGCCACCAGATGAGCATGCCGCCCAGCACCGCACCAAAGTTGTTACCGGACCCGCCAACAATCACCATGACCCAGACAAGGAAGGTAAAGCGGAGCGGCTGATAGGTGCCAGGTGTCAACTGACCATCCAGCGTGGTCATCATCGCACCTGCAATCCCGCAAATCGCTGAACCGAGGATAAAGATCTGCAAATGCCGTTTGGTCACGTCCTTGCCCATCGCCTCGGCGGCGGTCTCGTTGTCACGGATCGCGCGCATCATCCGGCCCCATGGGCTTTTGAGTGCCTTCTGGGCCAGCCAGAGCAGGATCAGCAGGACGATGGTAAAAAGCACGGCATAGGCCATTTTCGTGTAAAGCGTTGAGGCAAGGACCGGATCAAGCCCGACGCTTGCAGCGCGTTCAATGAAAACAGGGTCCTGTTGCAGGTCGATTTCAAACGGCACCGGACGATCAAGGCCGATGACGTTTTTCACACCGCGCGCGAGCCAGTCTTCGTTCTTCATCACCGCGATGATGATTTCCGCGATGCCAAGTGTCGCGATCGCAAGGTAATCAGAGCGCAGCCCGAGTGCTGTCTTTCCGATAATCCAAGCCGCCCCGGCCGCCAACAGACCACCCACAGGCCAAGACAAAAGGATTGGCAGGTTCAGACCGCCCAAGTTACCGCTGACGGCAGGGTTGATCGCTTCGACCGCTTCCTTTCCCGGATCAAAGACAGCGCGATAGAGAAAGAAACCGCCAACAAGGATCACCAGCGTGACGATTGTTCTGGTGCGTCCCGCAAGCTGTTTTTGCGCCATTACAGCCGCAACAACTGTGGCCGCACCCAGTGCGAGGCCCGCGAAAATCCGCAGACCGCCAGCCTGCCATGCCTCGGGGACAGGCTCGGTCGAGACCAGCACAGCGGCAAGACCGCCAAGCGCCACAAAACCCATGACACCGATGTTGAACAGACCCGCAAAGCCCCATTGCAGGTTCACACCCAGTGCCATGATGGCCGAAATAAGCCCCATGTTCAGGATCAGAAGGGCCGAGTTCCAGCCTTGGATCAGGCCGGTCCCGATCAACAGGACGGCGACAAGGCCGAAGAGGGCGGTATCTTTGACTGTAGTGCTCATACGGATTGTCCCTTGAAGAGGCCCGTCGGTTTGAACAGCAGCACGATAATCAGGATCGCGAAGCTGACGGCGAATTTGTAATCGGTGGACAGAAGCTGCACCAACCCATCAGGTTCCAGGCTTTCGGGCAACAGATAGGTCAGAACCTTTTTCCACGCATAGGTGATGGTGACCTCGCTGAAGGCGATCACGAAACCACCGGCGATCGCCCCCAGCGGATTGCCCAAGCCACCCACAATCGCTGCGGCAAAGATCGGCAGCAGCAGTTGGAAATAGGTGAAGGCTTTGAAGGACTTGTCCAGCCCGTAGAGCACACCGGCAGTGGTGGCGAGGGCCGCGACGATCATCCAAGTAACCTTGACCACCCAATCAGGGTTGATGCCCGACAGAAGGGCAAGGTCTTCGTTATCCGAAAAGGCGCGCATGGATTTGCCAGTGCGGGTTTTATTGAGGAACCAGAACAACAGCGCCATGACGATAAAGGCCACAACGACCGTGATCGCCTGGGTCGTTTTGATCGCCAGACCTTCCTGAAGGCCGGTCATGTCGCGGAATTCACGGGCGGTGATAATGAACCGCTCGCCATCGGCAAAGTTGATGTCGCGCACGCCGATAATGAAACGCACAATGCCGTTCATCACGAACATCACACCCATCGACACGATCACAAGGATCACCGGCGAGGCCTTTTGATCGCGGTAGAATTTGTACACGCCGCGATCAATCCCCAGCAAAAGCAGGATCGTCGCACCAATGCCGACGGGCAGGGCAAGCAGGGCGGTTGGCAGGGGTCCAAAGGTGATCCCTGCCGTCGTCAACAGGCCCGTCATCAGAATGGTGATCGCTGTGCCAAAGGCCATCGTGTCACCATGAGCAAAATTCGAGAACCGCAGAATGCCATATATCAGCGTGACACCCAGCGCGCCGATAGCGAGCTGCGCGCCGTAGGCAAGGCCCGGCACAAAAACGAAGTTCGCGAATGCGACAATCGCGTTCAGAAAATCCATGAGAAACGATCCTCGGTATTCAGAATAAAGGTCATTGCAGCACCTCGCATGTGCCCGTCATCGGCGTGACGTTGCGTGTATCGGAGTAGACGGCGCTACCATCAGGCTGCATCACAAGCAGGACCTCGGCACCATCATCCTGTGTGGTCCAGAACCCGCGGGTATCGCCAATGATGAACGGCTCTGCGGAAAACGCGGCGTCACCCATCTGCACGGTGGTAATCTGGCGGCGGGGCGGGTCGGATGCATCCTGTGCGGGCGCAAACTGTGACGCATCAATCGCAAAAGCAACGGCCACACCGGAAAAGTCGCACGTAAAAGTATCCGCACAGGCAGGCCCGGCAATCGTGGCACAAAGAACGGCTGCCATTTTCATCCACCCAGGAAACTGCGCCGGACCTGTTCGTCCGCGAGCAGTTCTTTGCCAGTGCCGGTGTGGGCATTGCGGCCCTGTACCAGAACATAGGCTTTATCCGCGATTTCAAGCGCTTGGCGGGCGTTCTGTTCCACCATCAGAATAGGGATACCCGTCCGTGCGACCTCGATGATCCGGTCAAAAAGCTCATCCATCACGATGGGCGACACACCGGCGGTCGGTTCATCCAGCATCAGCACCTTGGGCTGTGTCATCAGCGCGCGGCCCACGGCGACCTGTTGGCGTTGCCCGCCCGACAGTTCGCCCGCCGCCTGATAGCGTTTGTCTTTCAGGATCGGGAACAGATCGTAAATCTGGTGCAGCGTATCGCGGAAATCGTCCTTGCGGATGAACGCGCCCATTTCAAGATTTTCCTCGACCGTGAGCGAGGTGAAAATATTCGAGGTCTGCGGCACAAAGCCCATGCCCTTGATCACCCGATCCTGTGGGGAGAGGGCGGTGATATCTTCGCCATCCAGACGCACGTGGCCGCTGCGCACGTTCAACATGCCGAACACGGCTTTCATTGCGGTGGATTTGCCCGCGCCGTTGGGGCCGACGATCACCGCGATTTC
>CAYZKE010000134.1:0-7705 GCA_964478505.1 uncultured Loktanella sp. | reverse complement strand
CGCCAAAACGCCCGTCGCCTGCGATCAGACCAAAGGATACCCCGACAAAGAGAAACACGACCTGAATATAGAACGCCATCGTTGCCGCACTCTCGGTACCCCCGATCCGGCGGGTCAGGATATGAAGCCCCGCATAGCAAACCGCCGCTGCCAGCGGCAACAGCGATGCGACCTGAAACGCAGCAGTTCCGGGGCGCATCATCACCAGCACACCGATCAACCCTACAGCGATGGCGGCCCAGCGCCGCGGGCCGACCACTTCGCCCAGAAAGACCACTGAGAACAGGGTGATGACCAAAGGGCTGACAAAGAAGATCGCGACCGCATCCGCCAGTGGCATCGCCGCCAGCCCAAGGAAGAACGTCATATTGGCAAAGACCACGCAAAGGCCGCGCAGGATGTGCATTTTCAACCGCTTGGTGCGCGCGATCGCCCAGCCCGAAGTGAAGGGTGCGATCACCGCCATGATGATGAACAACCCGATCACCGAGCGGATCAGCACGACCTGATGCAGCGCATAGCCGCCACTGAGAAACTTGATGGCCACGTCATTGATCGAGAAGAACAGCACCGACACCGTCGCACAAATTGCGCCAAGCTTGGCCCCTGACATCTGCGTCACAGCTTTGCCGCCGCGCGCACGGCGCGCTCCAGCCCGTCCAGAAACCGTGCTCTGTCTGCCTTGCTGAACGGCTTGCCGCCGCCCTGGCGACCGTTCTCGATACAGCGCGCGGCCAGAGGAATATCGCCGGTAATCACCACATCGCCCTTGGTCGCGCGATCCGCAATCCACATATCGGCCACATCGGGGCCATCGGGTACGACCACCGTTTCAACAAATGGGTTGGCGGACGGCCGGATACCCCCGTTCGAGACGACAAACATCCGCAGCTTGTGCCGCGTACCGACACGTTCAACCTCGGCTTTTACCGGGCAGGCATCGGCATCGACATAAATCACGAATAAAGCGCCTCCGCATGGAAGGCGACGTGATCTTCCATGAAGGTCGAAATGAAGAAGTAAGAGTGGTCATAGCCCTTTTGCAGCCTGATCTGCCCTTGCTGCCGTTTGGCAGCCATCGCTTGGGCGAAATGTTCGGTTCCCAGCAGATCACCGAACTGGTCGTCGGTGCCCGTATCAATCAGGACCGGCCCGTCAAAGCCCGCCTCTTGCATCAAAAGTGTCGCATCATGCTTGGCCCCTTTGGCGGCATCGCCGAAATAGGCCGCAAACTGTTTGCGGCCCCAGTCGCTGGCGGTGGGGTGGCAGATCGGCGCAAAGGCCGACACGGACCGGAACCGCCCGGGCAACGACATTGCCAGCGTCAGTGCGCCATGCCCGCCCATGGAATGGCCGGTGATCGACTGGCGCGACATATCCAGCGGGAATTTCTCGGCCAAGAGGGCAGGCAATTCCTCACTCACATAGGTCCACATCTGGAAATGCTTGTCCCAAGGGGCCTCGGTCGCGTTCACATAAAAGCCCGCCCCTTGGCCCAGATCATAGGCCTCGTCATTGGGCACATCGTCACCGCGCGGTGATGTATCGGGATAGACCAGTGCAATTCCCTGCTCGGCGGCCCAGGCCTGCGCGCCCGCCTTGGTCATGGCGTTTTCATGGGTGCAGGTCAGACCCGACAGGAACCACAGCACCGGCACAGGACCATCAGCAGCCTCGGCAGGCAGAAAGACCGCAAAGGTCATGTCGCATGAACAGGCCGCTGATGTATGTTTATACACGCCTTGCGTGCCACCAAAGGCGCGGTTTTCCGAGATCGTTTCCATGTGCTTCCCTTTCGTTTGCCCAAGGGCTAGCGCAGGTTCAGAAGCTTGTCACCCATGCAATGACCAAGGACACCGTCACAACGCTTGCCGCCGTCGAAATCAGGATCGCGGCGGACACGCGTGTGGGGGCGACGCCATAGTGCTGTGCCAGAATATAGACATTGCCCGCAACCGGCAGCGCAGCCGCGGCAATCATCACACCCGCAGTATAGGGATCAACGTCAAAGAGCATCAGCGCCGCGCATGCCACCGCTGCGGGATGCAGGATCAGCTTGCAGAATGACAGCCAGCCTGCAACGGCCACGCGCTCGGCTGATTTGGTCGCCAGAGACGCCCCGATGGCAAAAAGCGCGCCGGGTGTTGCGGCGGCCCCCAGCAAGCTCAGAAACTCGTTTACCGGCACAGGCACCGGAATATTGTTGGCCGACACCAGCAGACCCAACGAGATCGAGACGATCATCGGGTTCTTGATCAGCCCTACCGTGACTGTCCACAAAATACGCGGCGACATACGCCCGTCGCGCGAGCCTGTGATCAGGATCACGATCAGACTGCCAAAGACAATCAGATCAACCGCCAAGACCATCATGACGGCGCCGACAGCGCCCTCTCCCAGAAGCAGGACCAGCATAGGGATACCCAAGAACCCTACGTTGCCGATCACGGCACATTGGCCCTCAACTGCCGCTTCGGTCATGGGCAAGCCGCGTCTGCGCGCAACAGCGACAGCCAGCAGATAGATCACCGTTGTGGCGCTCAGGTAGGCCAGCACGAATTGCCAATCAAGGATCTCTGCCAGAGACAGGTTGGCCGAAAAGCGAAAGAGCATCGCCGAGAGCGCAAAATAGAAAACGAACTTGGTCAGATAGGCCGTGGCCTCGGGCGTGAAGAACTTGGTCAGCCCCGATCCATAGCCCAAAGCGATGAGCATGAAGAAAGGCAAAGTCTGAAGAAAAATATCCCACATGCGGGTTAATCAAATGTCCCTGTGGTGCGGGCCAGCAGCATGAAGGCGCGCGAGGTGCGGGTTTCGGCCAGCGCCAGTAAATCAGTATCGGTGGCGTCTTCTGCGAAGGTGACAAGGAACTGATCATAGCAGCGCAGAAAGTGGTGCACTGCGTCGCGGAAAATGGCGTCTTCGCGGGTCCGTCTGCTAATCTGGGACAAATAGTTCTGATCACGGATGCCGCCCAACTGATCGACCGACCGTCCCCGCTCACCATCCGCAAACCGGCGCCAAAGATCGGCGCTGACAGGAGCGGGGCGCAGATCATCCATATAGATGCCTTCCTGCGACAAAAGCGTCAGCACATCCTGACTGGCCTGCACCAGTTTGCGCGCATCACGGTCACGCAGGGCGCGGCGCAGGGCCGCAAAACCGTCCGTATCGTTTTCATCGTTCGGAAAATGCAGCGCCTTGACCAGATCAGGGCGCGCGATCGGCGGGCGGGCCTCTTCGGACGGGGTATCAAATGCCAAGGCCGGTTGATCGGCGGGCATCTGCGGTGCGGCGCGCGGGACAATCAAGCGGGATACCTCGCGGCGCGAGGCGAACTGCGACACAGGCGCATCTTGCTGAGCTTCCGCAAGCGGCGGAGTTGGCGGCGCGGGCGCAGGTTCCGGCGGCGGGGGGGCTTTGGGCACGACAGATCGGGGGGCAGCGGGCTCTTTCGCTGCGCTTCTGCTGGCGAGCATATCTGACAGCCGGTCAATACTGGTCTGTGTCTGAAACAACTCGTGGCGCAGGTTGCGCACAGCCCGCGCCGAGGCGACCGCCACCCAGATCAACGCCGCAGGCAGGATAATCGCGAGCGCAACAAGAACGAACCACGCGGTGGCAAACCCGTCAGCAGGTGCCGGGTCTGGCCACGTCAGCCAAAACACAAACGTCGCACCAATGACCCATGCAACTGACGCCGCAATCGCCAAAGGCTCGCCCTGTCCAGGACCTGCGTCCGAACCGGCACGATCAGTATTGGATTTCTGCGCCATTTTTTGCGCACTTCCTATTTGAAGGCGATCGACAAGATCTCATAGCTGCGCACACCACCGGGCGTGCGGACCTCGACGCTGTCACCTTCGTCCTTGCCAATCAAGGCCCGCGACAAGGGCGACTTCATATTCAGCTTCCCGCTTTCAATGTCCGCCTCATACTCGCCCACGATCTGATAGGTCTTTTCCTCATCAGTATCCTCGTCGACCAGCGTCACAGTCGCCCCGAATTTGACGGTGCCCGACAGTTTGGCAGGATCAATCACATCCGCCAGCGAAATCACGCCTTCAAGCTCTTTCACGCGCCCTTCGATGAAGGACTGCTTTTCCTTGGCCGAGTGATATTCCGCGTTCTCGGACAAATCGCCATGCTCACGTGCTTCCGAGATCGCACGGATAATTGCAGGGCGTTCCACGGATTTCAGGTGCTTGAGTTCGGCATCCAGCTTGTCAAAGCCAGCGCGGGTCAAAGGTATCTTATCCATCGTTACTCCCCTCCCGGGGGAAAATCATTCGTCCAGCGTTCATAGTCTATTAGGCAGAGGCCAAGTCAAGGCTTAGCCGCGATTAGATGTCGCGTGCGCCAATTTTGACGTCGTGTCTTGATTGCCCCTTAATCCGTCATCAGGTAACCCTTGCTACGACTGAATAAAAGGGGGCAAGCGCCCCGTATTTTGAAGGATTTGCCGATGGCCGAGATTGAACGCGAAGCAATGGAATATGATGTCGTGATCGTGGGTGCAGGCCCTGCCGGTCTCTCTGCGGCAATCCGGCTCAAGCAACTTGATGCTGAACTGAGCGTGGTTGTGCTGGAAAAAGGCTCGGAAGTGGGCGCGCATATCCTGTCGGGCGCGGTGCTTGATCCGGTTGGTCTGAACAAGCTGATCCCCGATTGGAAAGACAAGGGCGCGCCACTGAACGTGCCCGTCAAGGAAGACAACTTTTACATGCTGGGCGAGGCCGGACAGCTGCGCATCCCCAACATCCTGATGCCACCGTTCATGAGCAACCACGGCAATTACATTGTGTCCATGGGCAATGTCTGCCGCTGGATGGCCGAACAGGCCGAGGAAATGGGTGTCGAGATTTTCCCCGGCATGTCCTGCTCGGAACTGGTCTATGGCGAAAACGGCGAAGTCAAAGGCGTCGTCGCGGGCGAATTCGGCAAGAATGCCGACGGCACACCCGGCCCGTCCTATGAACCGGGGATGGAACTGCACGGCAAATACGTGTTCCTCGGCGAAGGCGTGCGCGGATCCCTCTCCAAGCAGGTGATCGCAAAATACGACCTTGATGCAAAATCCGATGTCCAGAAATACGGGTTGGGCATGAAGGAAATCTGGGAAATCGACCCCGAAAAGCACCGTGAAGGCACCGTGACACACACCATGGGCTGGCCTTTGAACGGGAACGCAGGCGGCGGGTCTTTCATTTACCACCTTGAGAACAATCAGGTCTACGTGGGTTTCGTGGTTCACCTGAACTACAAGAATCCGCATCTGTTCCCATACATGGAATTCCAGCGGTTCAAGCACCACCCGCAGGTGGCCGAACTGCTCAAAGGCGGCAAGCGCGTGGCCTACGGTGCGCGCGCCATTTCCGAGGGCGGTTTCCAATCCATGCCGCAGCTTGAATTCCCAGGTGGTGCGCTCTTGGGCTGTGCGGCTGGCATGGTCAACGTCCCCCGTATCAAGGGCAACCATAACGCCATGCTGTCCGGCATCGCTGCAGCCGAGGCCGCCATGGACGCAATCAAGGCAGGGCGCAGCGGCGATCTGCTGGAAGGCTACGACGCCGCCGTGCGCAAAGGCGAGATTGGCAAAGACCTCAAGAAAGTGCGCAACGTCAAACCGCTCTGGTCCAAATATGGCCTGCTCGGGTCACTGACTATCGGCGGGATGGACATGTGGATGAACACCTTCGGCAACGGGTTCCTTGGCACGCTGTCACACGGCAAATCCGACGCCGAAGCGACCGAACCCGCCAGCAAGCACAAAGAGATCACCTACCCCAAGCCCGATGGCACGCTGTCGTTTGACCGTCTGACGAACGTATCGTTCAGCTTTACCAACCACGAGGAAAGCCAGCCTGCACACCTGCACCTGACCGACCCCGATGTGCCGGTCAAAGTGAACCTCGCCAAATACGCAGGCCCCTCGGCGCGCTATTGTCCTGCCGGTGTCTATGAATTCGTCGGCGAAGGGGCTGACACCAAGTTCCAGATCAACTTCCAGAACTGCGTGCACTGCAAAACCTGCGATATCAAAGACCCGAGCCAGAACATCACCTGGACGGTGCCGCAAGGTGGAGACGGGCCGAACTATCCGAATATGTAAACGATTAAGGGCCCCGCGAGGGGCCCTTTTCATTCGGGATATCACATCGCTTGCTGAGCTGTCCCCGCGTAGGTTATCCGGCGCAACAATAACTCGAACGGTCCCTGCCGGAACCACAACCGCCAGATGGACACCACAGCGATCAGTGCCACCGTCACCGCAAGAGCGATCAACGTCGCGCTCAGTCGGTCAACCGCGTTCCAGAGCCCAAACCCATATCCGGCAAAAATTGTCGTTAGAATGATCGACTGGCCCAGATAGATCGTCAGGCTTGAACCACCCGCGCGCAAGACGCGCGCCATCAAAGGCCCAGGTGGGCGGGCAATCGCCGCGATCAACCCCAGATACCCAAGGGTCGCCACTGGTGCGATGCTCAGGGTCAGCGCTGCACCCGGCACTGCAGCACCCCATTGCCAAATTGCGGCCCCTATCAGACTGAGCGCTACGCCGGGCAACAAACACACCCGTCGTGCACGTCGCCACAACGGATGTCCTGCATTATCTACCATCCCGGACTTCACGGCTGCCAGGCCAAGACAGAACCATCCCAAAGCAGAGATGCCCTGAAACAACAGGAAAACAGGCAAGGTAAATGCAAATCCGATGCTCCGGAAAATAGCGGCGTCTAGAAAACCACCGTCTCTCAGAGCCATCATCTCGAACGCCACAAACTCTGCGGGGGTATCTTCGGGCATCAATGCCAGAACGGGAATGATGATCGCCTGCAGAATCAGCAGTACAGCACCGACGCGGACCAGACGTGCCACAGACCAATCACGAAAAAGATAGAGGACCGACCCGGTGACAGCATAAATGACCAGAATATCACCCGGAAAAAACAGGCATCCGTGCGCAAATCCCAGAACTAGCAAGCCAATCATCCGATTGCGATAGACTTTGCCAAAGGCCAGTCCCCGTTGGTCGGATGCGCGCATCAAAAACCCCAGTCCGACACCAAACATAAACGAAAACAGGCCATACGTTTTCAAAAGCGCAAGCCCATGGACCAGAAACAGGGCAATCTCATCCCCAAGCGACTGCACTTGGGGATGCGTAAAGCTCTGAAACGCTGAAAAAGCCATGTACTGAACATTGACAACAACAATGCCAAACAACGCGATCAGCCGAAGATAGTCAGGCAAAAGGGCACGTTCAGCGGGCTTATTCATCTGGTTTCACCAATGACGCGAGGGTCATGCTTCTAGCTCTGCACATTCCGCTACCTTTCCCTCCGTTTTGCCTTTAATGATTTCTACCGCAGCACATACCCGCTCGGCCATGTCAGCGTATAGTCCAGCGTCACCTCTTGCTTGGCACCTGCTGCAAGCGCGAGGTCCCATTCCAAGATACCGCGCAGCCCTTCAGGATCACGCCGCGTGACGGCGGGGCTGGCGATGAATTCCACCTCCAGGTCATCCTGCTCGGAATAGGGGATCGAGTCGCGCAGTTTCACGTCCCAATCCTGCCCGGTCAGGTTTTCCACTGTCATCACCGCCTGTTCGGTCAACTGGTTTGCGCTGGTAAAGACCCCCACATCCCCTTCGGATTTATTCGGCACAGCACGGGTCAGGCGCAAACCATCCAGCGGCCCGA
>CAYZKE010000133.1:0-7745 GCA_964478505.1 uncultured Loktanella sp. | reverse complement strand
TGTCATATCGCACATGACGCGCAGATCGGCGACCGCGTGATTGTGGTGAATTCATCCGCCGTCGCAGGGCACTGCATTATCGAGGATGACGTGATCATCGGCGGTCTGTGCGGGGTGCATCAGCATGTGCGCATCGGTCAGGGTGCGATTATTGGCGCGGTCACGATGGTGACCAAAGATGTTGTCCCGCATGGTCTGGTGCAGGGGCCGCGGGGTATTCTGGACGGGCTGAACCTTGTCGGGTTAAAGCGCAAGGGCGTGAGCCGCGGCGATATCACCGCATTGCGGGCAGCCTTTCAGATGCTCAAGGACGGTGAAGGCACCTTTCAGGATCGCGCCAACCGGTTGGCTGATGAAAGCGACAGCGCCTATGTGCAACAGATGGTGTCGTTCATTCTGGGCGACACCGATCGCAATTTCCTGACGCCGGGCTGATGCTTGCGCTGATTGCCGGAACCGGGGATTTGCCGCCCGCGCTTGTGGCGCGCCTGCCAGAGCGGCCCTTGATTTGTGCGCTTGACGGGTTCCGCCCTGCGCTGACACCCGAGATCACGTTTCGCATCGAACAACTGGGCAGTTTTTTGAACGCATTGGTCGATCGCGGGGTAACCGAAGTTTGCCTCGCAGGGGCCATCAAGCGTCCGGCTATTGATCCTGCGGCCATTGACGCGGCCACCAAACCGTTGGTGCCGCGCATCATGCAGGCGATTGCACAGGGGGATGACGGGGCCCTGCGCGTTGTCATCGCGTTGTTCGAAGAGGCGGGGCTGGTCGTGCGCGCCGCGCATGAGATCGCGCCTGATCTGCTCCCGCCCGCAGGCGTGCTGAGCCGAAAACCGGTGACAATTGATCAAAGACGGGACGCGGTGACCGCAGAACAGACCATCGCTGAAATGGGTCGTGCGGATGTGGGCCAGGCCTGCCTTGTGCGCAACGCCCGTGTTTTGGCCCGCGAAGGGCAGGCAGGGACGGACGCGATGTTGGCGCAATTTGCACCCAGCGATGATCCGCTTTGGGGTGTTATGGATGGATTGGGGTCCGTTCTCGGCGGTGCCGCTGAGTGGCTAAGCGGCGCGGATGGTGAACCCACCGATGCAAGGGGTGCGCTGTTGTTCAAAGCGCCAAAGCCCGATCAGGACCGCCGTGCGGATTTGCCAGTGATCGGGCCGCAAACGGCCAAGGGCGCGGTTGCGGCGGGGCTGTCTGGGATCGTGATTGAAAGCGGTGGCGTGATGGTTCTGGCGCTAGATGACGTGATGGCGACACTTGATGCGGCGGGCCTATTCCTCTGGGTTCGGCCCAAGGGGGGCGCATGAAGGTTTTTGTGATCGCAGGCGAAGCCTCGGGCGACAAGCTGGGTGCGGCGTTGATGGCGGGGCTGAAGACGTTGCGCCCTGAGGTGGAATTTGACGGTGTCGGTGGGCCGCTGATGCAGGCCGAGGGGCTGGAAAGCCGCTTTCCCATGGAAGAACTGAGCGTCATGGGGCTTGCCGAGATCCTGCCGAAGTATCGCGCGCTCAAGGCGCGGATCCGGCAGATGGCCGAGGCGATCATCGCGACGAAACCCGATGTGCTGATTACCATCGACAGCCCTGATTTCTGCCTGCGCGTCGCACGTCTGGTGAAGGCGGGCAGCGACCTTCGCACCGTGCATTATGTCGCCCCGACGGTCTGGGCATGGCGGCCGAAGCGTGCGGAAAAGATGGCGCGCCATATCGATCATGTGCTGGCGCTTTTTCCATTCGAGCCACCGTTGATGCAGGCGGCAGGCATGGACTGTGATTTTGTCGGGCATCCTGTGGTTGCGGAACCAGTGGCCAGTGACGCAGAGGCGGCGGCCTTGGGTTCCGGCACCGTCGTGCTGGTGCTGCCGGGCAGTCGCAAAGGCGAGGTGGGGCGGTTGGCTGACCGTTTTGGCAAGGCGGTCGCCAAAATCGCAGTCTCCGTGCCTGATGCGCGCTTCGTGATCCCGACAACGCGCGGTGTACACGATCTTGTGCAGGCGCAGGTCAAACACTGGGCCACGCCCGTGACGGTCCTGCCGCCGGGATCGCCGGACAAGGCCGCGTGGTTCAAGCGCGCCGATGTGGCGCTTGCGGCCTCTGGCACAGTGTCATTGGAACTGGCGGCAAGTGGCACGCCGATGGTGATTGCCTATGATATGGCGTGGCTCAGCCGGATCATCATCAGCCGGATGTTGTTGGTGGATACGGTGACCTTGGTGAATTTGGTCAGCGACACCCGCGTGGTGCCGGAATTTATCGGCGATGCCTGCCAGCCCGGTCCGATTGCCGATGCGGTGCTGGCGGTGCTGGCCGACCCGCAGGCGCAGCAGGCCGCGATGGCGCTGACCATGGAGCGGCTGGGGCAGGGTGGTGAGGCACCCGGCCTACGCGCGGCGAAGGCGGTGTTGGAGCGGCTTGACCAGGCGGCCATCAAGGATCAGTAGCCCCAGCGCCAGGGTCGCAAAGCCGATATAGGCGCGCATTGGCAAAGCCTCACCCAGCACGATTGCGCCCAAAACGATCGCGACAGGGGCGACCAGCAGCGTGACCAGCATCGCGTTCCCACTGCCTGCAAGCGCCAGCACGCGGTAGTAGAGGATGTAAGCGATGGCTGTCGCGACCACGGCGTAATAGCTGATGGCGGCCCATGTTTGTGGCGCGAGAGACAGGGTGATGGGGCCTTCCATGATCCATGCGGCAGGGAGCGTGATGATACTTGCACCGGTCAACATGCCGGCCGCGGCAACCTGCGGTTTAAGGTGCCCCAGCGTTTTGCGTGCCCAGACAGCCGCCAGCGCATAGCTGATCGTCCCGCCGATCACGGCCAGTTGGCCGAGCGACCGGATGTCAAAGTCCTTGAATGCGTTCAGGCCAATCGCGGTCGAGACCCCCAGAAACCCGATGCCGACGCCAATCGCCTTGCGCGCGGTCAGCCGCTCGTCCGCGAGGAAAAGCGCAGCAGCCATCACACCGAAAATCGCGGTCGCTGCGTTGAGGATCGAGGTCAGGCCGGTTTCGATGTGCAACTGCCCCCATGCCATCAGGCTGAAGGGGATCGCGTTGTTCAAAAGCCCCATCACCAGAAACGCACCCCACACGCGCCGGTCTGTTGGCATGGGCAAACGGCGGATCAGGACATAGGCCCACAGGATCACCATCGCCCATCCGGTGCGATGTGCAACCGAGGTAAGCGGCCCGATTTCTTCCAAGGCCACATGGACCGATAGAAAAGACCCGCCCCAAATGAAAGCCAGCATCAATAGCCCTGCCCAGGCCTGCGGCGAGATGGTTTTTTGTACTGGTGTCATGAGGGCGACATGCGCCCATTGGCAGGGGCTGCGCAACCCGTTTCCTGCGCAAGCCAATGAAAAAGCCCCGCCGGTGAGGACGGAGCTTTTGATGCTTAAATCCGAACCGCCTTAAAAGTTATAGGCAATCCGTAGACCAGCGGCCCAGCCACTGTTGTCTTTGAAGTCACCAAGTGTCACGCCTGACGCGCCGCCTGTGAGGGCAAGAGGTGCTTCTGTCTCCGCATCACCAATCCAGATGTAGCGCACACCGCCTGTGATCCGGACTTTATCCATTGTCCGCGTCGCTGCGACACCAAGTGATGTATTGCCATCCGTTGGCCCCAAGTTGCCTGAGAAGCCACCCTGCGCTGCTTCATATCCCGCAGTCACTGCACCAGACCATTCATCACTAAACCGACGGCCAAGGCCGATGTTATAAGTGACCGTGTCGTCGGTGTAATCCACCAAGGAGCCACCGCCCGAGCCGACCGCGAAAACAGGAGGTGAAATATCGAATACAGACCAGTTCACCCAGCGTACCGAACCAAATAATAGCGTGTCAGCTGCGATACCGGTCTGCGCTTCCAGTGTTACTGATTGTGGGAGCGTCGATGAGAAATCTGTTTCTGCAGGACCAGGCAAGGATGGTGAGTTTTCAGTTGACTTAAAGTCATGCGTGATTTCGCTGTGGTAGGTGAGGGACACGCGGGCAGCGATATCGGGGCGTTCCCATGCACCACCCAAGACATATCCGAAATCGGTCTCGGTACTTGTTTCCATTGTGTAGCCGTTAAAAAGTGCTACTTCACCAACGGTTTGGACCGCACGCGCACCACCATAAACCGTAAAGTTATCAGGCAGTTTATATGCGACAAGTGCTGTGATCGCATTGCTGTCAATGGATGCAGTTGAACCCAGCGGCGAAACGCCCCCGCCATATGCATAATCTGTATCCGCGCCATAATTCACATCGGCGCCATAAGGTTGGTCAAAGATCAGTGCGATGGAGAGTTCATTGCTCAGATCGTTCTTATAACCAAAGCCAAGCTGCGTATATTCTTCCGCCATATCTCCCGAGGACGCACCGACAGGCGAACCTGCTCCGGCCGGAATCTGCTGGGTGCCGCTGATGTCCGGTGACACATAGCCAAAGTTCAATTCCAAATAGTTGCCATCTTCGAACAAAAGCCCCATCGAAGGTGCCGCACGTTCAACGCCTCCCGCCGAAACAATACTCGTTGAAAGCAGCAGCGCCGCTCCTGCTGTCATTACGTTTTTCATGTCCTCATCCCTGTCATGAATAAAATGTGTGCAAATCACCCTAGGGAGTGCCTAAGCTTTACGTCAATTATTGACGCCACGTCATTCATTGCGACGCGCCGTAGCGTCACATATCTGTGACAATCCGCTTCTGCCAAGGCTTTCGGAAGGGTGCGCGCCTAGGCCTTCGCAGGCCGCATCGCGCTGGTAATGTTGAGATAATTTGCCCCGAAAATGAGCGCGGCACCGACAAACACCCACACCTCCAACGGTTCGTTGTAAAGGACCATCCCGACGATCGCGATGGTGGGTAGGCGCACGAAATCAATGGGCATCACGATGCTTGCCGGCGCGATGCTCAGCGCTTTGGTCAGGCAGAAATGCGCCAAGAGCCCGGCACAACCGATCAGCACCACCCAGGGCAGCGCCGTCAGCGACGGCAGCGCTATATCGCCGTCATATCCCGCGCAGATCAGGCCAAAGATTGCCTGCATGGTTGTGAGATAGAAAAGGATTGTCGTGATGGTTTCGGTCTGGGTTAATTTACGGGTGAAGATCGCGGTCAGCGCAAAGAAGACGGCGCAACTGGCGGCGGCCATCAGTCCCCAGCTAAGGTTGGCGGGGTCTGGGCGGGCGACGATCAGGATGCCAATGAATCCTATCATGGCGCTCAGCAGGCCGATTGCAGTGACCCTTTCGCGCAAGATCAGCGGAGACAGAAGGATCACCCAGATCGGCGTTGTGAATTCCAGCGCAAAGACCTGTGCCAGCGGAATCACGGTGATGGCATAGAACCACAGGTTCTGGCCGGTAAAATGGAACAGGTTCCGTGTGGCATGCAGGCCAAGCCGGTTGCGCCCGATTTGCGATATGGTCCCTGTCGCAATGCCGACGCTGACCACAATCGCGATCCCTGTCAGGCTGCGGAACAGCATGATCTCGAACGTATCAAGCTCTGTGCTGACGGTACGTCCAGCGACAGCCATCAGAGTAAAGGATGATATGGCGCCAATCATCCAGAAGGCTGCTTTTGCGACGGTGTTCATGCCAGCAGTTGTGCCTTTGTTTTGTGATTTGGCAAGCCCTGTCAGATCGTGTTTGGTTGAGAACAGCAATTACGGGGTTTGAAATGGTGAAATGGATCATTGCGTCGTTGTTTCTGGGGCAGGCGGCAGGGGCAGATCCCGTGGCGCAGGTCGAGGCCGCAGCGCGGGCCGCGTTTGATCGCATGCCGGTGGTGCAGCAGGTTGATCAGATCGCAGGCCTTTGTGGTGCCGACGAGAGCGTCAATGCTGTGGTCGCCTATTGCACGTCGACAAATCGGATACTGCTGGCGCGTAATGCGGTGGCCGCGCCCCAGACACCTTATATGCTGGCCCATGTCTATGGTCATGCAGTGCAAGTGCAGCACGGTGTTGCTGACTTTGCGCTGCGGCAGATCCGTCAACGCCGCACGGAAGAGGCGATGCTGCGCGGGTTGGTCACGCGGCAGGTGGAATGTATCGCAGGTTTTCTGCTGGCGCAGGCCGGTGTGCCGTCGTTTGACCTAGCGGCGGCATTCGCAGAAGAGCCGTTCACCGACAGCCACTGGGGGCGTGATCCGCTGCGTGTTGGCCCCGAGGTCAGCATCGGGACGGTCGCACGCGCGGAATGGCTGGCGATTGGACAGCAGGGGGATATGGCGGCCTGCGGGCCGGGTGAGTTCACGGCCGAATTGCTGGTTGGCGCGCTCAACCCCTAGGCGCGGGTCGCAAAAACATTTCCATCCATATGTGCGGCATCGCTGATCCTGCGGCCATCCGGATGGCACAGCGCAAAGCCCTGATCCAAAAGGATATCGAAGATCTCATCATGGTTGCGCGACACTTCGATCATCAGGCCGCGCACATGTTGCAGTACCTTTGACGCCCCGACCAGGACTGCCAGTTCCGCGCCCTCGGCGTCGATCTTGAGCACATCCGGCCAGACGTTGTGGGCCGTGGCATAGGCATCAAGTGTCGTTGTGTTTACGCGCCTTTTGTGGAGTTTCAGATCGCTTTGCTGTGCCGTCGCATTGCCGGTTTCTTTGGCGAATTGGGGGTCGAGAGAATTCATAAAGCCCCCAAGGTTCTCTTCATAAAACAGCGCCTTGCCGATTTTGTCACTGACAGCGGCATTCACATGAATACACTGTGTGCAGCGTGCAATATTGCGGCGCAGGAAGTGCTGGTTCTGCTCTCCGGGTTCGAAAACATGGACCTGACCGCGGTAGCCGACCTTTTTGGCAAAAAACTGTGCAAAATAGCCGATATGCCCGCCAACTTCGAACACAATATCGCCGCGCTGGGTAAGTGCCGCCAGCCGCTGCATGGTGTCGCGTTCACGGTGACGGCCATAAAACCAATAGCCCTTGTGGGCATAGCTGCGCAGGTGGAATGGCAGACCGGAGAACGGGTTGGTCATTGTCATCGCCCGGTCGCATTTGCGCAGTAGGGGCAACGCGAGCGATCGCAAAAGCCGGTTTGCGGCAATTCCTTCGCGGAATGGGCGGAAGGTCGGTCGGGTCAGAATGGGTTGCACGGGTCCAGCTCATCAAGTTGCGGTCGGGATGAGCTTTGTGCGGAAGACTTAATAGTTGGTTAATTGCAGGTAAGATACTCGCGCTGCACGATATGCATATGGGATTCTAAGCGTGAGGAATGCGATTTAAGTAATTGGTTTTAGTATAATAAATTCAAAAGTCTCATGCTTATGCCGCGTTGTCCCGTTGCGCAAAAACAACGAAACAATCTTCACATTGAAATCATACTGTTTCCACGTGAACCTACGTGCCTTTTCGCATCAGCGCCCGTGAGGATGTTACTCCCACTCAATCGTCCCGGGAGGTTTGCTGGTGATGTCATAGGTCACGCGGTTGATCCCCTGCACCTCATTGATGATCCGCGTGGCGGTCTCACCAAGAAATTCGTGGCTGAACGGGTAATAATCCGCTGTCATACCATCCACAGATGTTACCGCACGCAGCGCACAGGCAAAATCATAGGTGCGTCCGTCGCCCATCACGCCCACTGTGCGGACCGGCAGGATCGCAACAAAGGCTTGCCAGATATCATCATAAAGACCGTGGCGGCGGATCTGGTCGATATAGACCGCATCAGCCTTGCGCAAGATCTCAAGCTTTTCGCGGGTGATTTCGCCGGGACAACGGATG
>CAYZKE010000132.1:0-7855 GCA_964478505.1 uncultured Loktanella sp. | reverse complement strand
GCCAGCATGGATTGGCTGATGACCTGCAATTCGGCCTGCGCCGAGGAGCCGAAAGACACGATGGAATTGGTGTCTGCGATATTGATCTCGGCCACACGTTTCTGAATTTCAGCGCTGGTGGGCGCGTCTGCGGCCTCAAGCGTGATGAGTTCACTCTTGGGTTCAGGCAGAACAACGGCGGTGACTTTTTCGACTTCGGCAAGTGTCGCTTGGGCCTTCTGGCGGATCGTATCAGACATTATTCGTTCCCTTTCGGTTTCAGGCTGACGCCCTCACGCTGGAGGCGGTCACGCAGTACATTAATTTCAATATCCATATCGCTGCGGTCATCGAGCATCATCTTGTCGGTGCGCGCAGCAAAATTCTGTTCAAGATCGTCAAGTAGCGCCTCATAGGCGGCGCGGGCATCGGCATCTTTGTTGCGGGAGTAAAGATCGACAAATTTGATCGTCGCATCCCGTGCGCCCATCAAATAAACGCCCAAGAATTTGCGCGCGCCGGTCAGGTCACGCGGGTCTTCTTCGACGGTGCGGATCATCCGGCGGGCGATCAGTTGAAAATCCTCGACACGTTCCGTCAGGCGGCGGTCAGAGACGGCCTCAATCTGGCGTTTCATCACATCAAGATGCGCCTCGGCCTGATCGACGACGCGGGCGACACGGTCTTGCTGAAAGCTGTCGATGCCTTCCATGCGTTTGTCCGTCATCGGGTCGATCCCGAAGGTCGCAGTATGCAGACCAGCCGCGGCGATCCCGTAGAGGACGGCACCAACCGCGCCGCTGTCACCCGTATAGGCCGCAATGGTCACGCCCACCCCTGTGAGTGCGGTGGCGAGCATTTTGCGTGGCAGGGCCGGACGCCGCGCCACTTTGCGGGCGTTATAGGCCGCTTCGGCCGCGAGCCCCTCTTGCAAGAGCCACGCCGCAAGCGTCAGAACGGCCGCTCCGACAAGTGCAGTCACCAGCGTGACCGGACCGTCATTCAGCGATGTTGCCGCCAAGACAATGGCAGGCACATAGAGCAGTTTGACCCGCCCGTCCGCTGGCTTTGCGACAACCCCCTTTGGGGTATCCCCGCGCTTGCCTGTGCCCCGCTGCCCGTCGGGGCTGAATTTGCCACCAAAGCGCTTGGCCATCAGGTGCCCCCCAACCAACCGGTTGTGACCCCAAAGAGCAGGACAACCAGCAAGGCATAGGTGATGCGTCGGAATTTCGCGGGCATGTTGTCAGGTTCCTTTGTGGCGCTCGTGCGGGCGACGGCTGTCATTGTTCCTATTAGGGCCGTGATTGCAATCGCAACCACCGCCACAAAGGCAACAATGAAGATCAATCGCAACATTTTCGCGTAACTCCGCCGGTTAATTCATCTTCCAGATAGGATGCGTGCGATATGTTTGCGAGAGCCTCGGAAACTCCGCGCATCTGCCACCCGGTTGGGGCAGACTGCTTGCTGGCAGCAGGCCAGCAGTCATGACCGCCCTCAAAAAAACAGGCGGCCATGCTTTCGGTCGCAAACAAATCAGCCAAAGCAATCGTTCCTAAAATACTCTCAAGATACAGAATGCATAAGGGCGTTCATTGCGACAAGGTTCAACTTGACCGCTTTTTCCCCCTTGTGGGGCGATTGACGGTTCTGCGGACAGGTTTTTTCTGTGTGGGTTGTTCGGCAAGTCCAAGCTGGTCGCGCAGAACACGCTGTTTGACCTCTTCGACGTCACCCTGCTTGAGCACGCCTAACTGGAACGGCCCGTAACTCACACGGATCAGGCGGTTCACCGTTACGCCGATCTCGCCCATCGCACGGCGGATTTCGCGGTTCTTACCCTCACGCAGGCTGACGGTCAGCCATGCATTTGCCCCTTGCTGGCGGTCAAAGGTCACGACCATGGGTTGGTAATGCACGCCGTCCACGGTGATGCCAGCGCGCAATTCATCCAATTTGGCCTCGCTGACCGATCCGTTGATCCGCACACGGTAGCGGCGCAGCCATCCGGTCGCGGGCAGTTCGAGCTTGCGCTTGATCTCGCCGTCGTTGGTCAGCAGCAAAAGGCCTTCAGAATTCAGATCAAGCCGCCCCACCGACATCACACGCGGCATCGTGTCGGGCAGCGATCCAAAGACCGTCGGACGGTCTTTCTCATCACGTTCGGTTGTCACAAGGCCTGCCGGTTTGTGATAGAGCCAGAGGCGTGCGGGCTCGGGTGCACCCACCTGCTTGCCATCCACGACGATCCGGTCGGATGCGGTGATATTCAGCGCGGGGCTGGTGATAGTTTTGCCATTCACGCTGACGCGGCCGTCTTCGATCATGCGCTCGGCTTCGCGGCGGCTGGCGATACCTGCGCGCGACAGGACTTTGGCGATCCGGTCGCCGGGGGGAGGGGTATCTGTGCTCATATCCAATCCCTTAGCCGCTTTGATCGCCCCTTGCCAGAGATAGCCGCGCCAGTGCATCACAAGACATGGATTTTCGCTCGTATATGGATGTAGCCTTGCAAGAGGCCCGCGCCGCTGCTGCGCGCGGTGAGGTGCCCGTGGGCGCTGTGATCGTGGGGCCCGCGGGAGTCATCGCACAAGCAGGCAACCGGACACGGGAATTATACGATCCGACCGCCCACGCCGAGATACTGGCGATCCGCGCGGCCTGTGCTGCCTTGGGGCAGGAACGGCTGACGGGCTATGATCTCTATGTCACGCTGGAGCCGTGCCCGATGTGCGCGGCTGCGATCAGCAACGCACGGATTGCGCGGCTTTATTACGGGGCGGCTGACCTGAAATCCGGCGGCGTGGCCCAAGGGCCGCGTATCTTCCAGCATGCGCAATGCCACCATGCACCCGAAGTCTATGACGGCATTGCCGCGCAGCCCTCGGAGGCATTGCTCAAGGATTTCTTTGCCGCAAAGCGCTAGATTTCCACGGTTTCCATTACGGCCGGTGTGCGCACGTCCACGTCCGGCAAAGCATCGACCAGCGGCTGGGCACTTTGCGCCAGCAAGGGGAATGTCGCGTAGTGCGCGGGGATCACGGTTTTGAATTTGAAGTACCGTTTGGCCGCATAGGCCGCCCCTTCCATCCCCATCGTATAATGGCCGCCACAGCACAGGATGCCGATATCGGGGTTATAGAAATCGCCCATCCAGTCCATATCGGCCATGATATCGGTGTCACCCGAGACATAGATCGTGTGGCCTTCGCCCTTGATCATATAGCCCGCTTCGGTGCCCGCATAGGCAGCCCCGACAGAGGACGAATGTGTGGCCTGCACCATCGACACCAGCGCGCCACCCAGATCAACCGTGCCGCCTTTGTTGAATTCCACCGTCTCATGGGCGTCAAAGATCGCGCAAAGTTCGGGGATGCCGACGACGAAAGCGCCGGTTTCCTTGGCAATCGCGTCCACCTCGGAGGTGTGGTCGAAATGGCCGTGGGTCAACAGGATATGGGTAGCAGCGGAAAGGGCCGCAGCGCGGTGTTCATTGGGAAATGAGGGGTTTCCCTCAAGCCACGGGTCAATCAGCAGAACCGCGCCTTCGATTTCAATGCGGAAACTTGCGTGTCCCAACCAAGTGATTTTCATATTGCTCTCCCTCGCTTTGACGTCAGGATAGGGGCAAAGAACGGAGGGGCCAAGGTGAATTGGTTTGAACAGATCGACGGCTATTGCGAGCGCACGGATTTCACCTATTGGTCCGAGCCGATCAATGCGGTGACGAATCTGGCATTCATTATTGCGGCCCTGATCCTGTGGCAGCGCAGCGCGGGCGTGCCGATGGCGCGGGTGCTTTGCGGTATCCTTTTCGCTATTGGCGTGGGCAGTTTCCTGTTTCACACCCATGCCACGATCTGGGCCATGCTGTTGGATGTGCTGCCGATTGGCGTTTTCATCCTGATCTATCTTTTCGTCGTGAACCGCGACATGGTGCCAATGGGGCATTGGTATGCGGTTTTCGCAACAGCCCTGTTCATACCCTATGCCGCCGTGCTGGTGCCTGTACTGAACCAGTTTCCCTTTATCCGCATTTCCAACTTCTACTGGACCGTGCCGATCCTCTTGGCCATCTATGCCCTTATCCTGCGGCACAAACCGGGAATCGCCCGCGGGTTTTTGCAGGGGGCCGCGCTTTTGTGCCTGTCGATCACCATCCGTTCGCTTGATGAAATCCTGTGCGATGCGATCCCGATTGGCACCCATTTCATGTGGCATATCCTGAACGGGATCATGCTGGGCTTCATGATCCATGTTTACACACGCCATATGCTTGCGACTGGCCGCACGGGGCGGTAAACGCAGCGGATAGATTTACCGGAGAGTTTCCCCATGTCGATTGACACCGAAACCGCCCGCCGCGTGGCCAAACTGGCCCGCATCAAGGTGGAAGACGACGCCCTGCCAGCGCTGGCATCCGAATTCAGCGCGATTTTGGGGTTTATTGAGCAACTCAACGAAGTGGATGTGGAAGGTGTCGAGCCGATGACATCCGTGACCCCCCAGCGCCTGAAGCGCCGCGCGGATGTCGTCACCGACGGCTACCAGCAAGCGGCGGTGTTGAAGAACGCCCCCGACGCGCGTGAAGGCTTTTTTGCTGTGCCAAAGGTGGTGGAATAATGTCCGATCTGACCAAACTGACCATCGCGCAGGCCCGTGACGCGCTGCGCAAAGGCGATACCACCAGTGCCGAGATCACTGCCGCCTGCCTGACCGCCATTGAGGGTGCAGACGCGCTGGGCGCTTTCGTGCACCACACACCCGAGATCGCAACAGCGCAGGCCGCAGCCGCCGATACCCGCATCAAAGCCGGTGATGCGCCCGATATGTGCGGCATCCCGCTGGGGATCAAAGACCTTTTTTGTACCAAAGGTGTGCCGTCGCAGGCCGCTTCGCGCATTCTTGAAGGGTTCAAGCCCGAGTACGAGAGCACGATCACAAGCCAGCTTTTTGATGCCGGTGCGGTCATGTTGGGCAAGCTCAACATGGATGAATTCGCGATGGGCTCGTCGAATGAGACCTCGGTTTACGGCAATGCGGTCAACCCGTGGAAACGCGCGGGCGACGATACAGCCTTGACGCCCGGTGGCTCATCTGGCGGGTCGGCCAGCGCTGTTGCCGCCGACCTTTGTCTTGCGGCCACTGGTACTGACACGGGCGGCTCCATCCGCCAGCCTGCGGCCTTTACCGGGATCACGGGCCTGAAACCGACCTATGGCCGCGTATCGCGCTGGGGGATTGTGGCCTTTGCCTCGTCACTGGATCAGGCGGGGCCGATGACCAAGGACGTGCGCGACGCGGCCATCATGCTGACCGCTATGGCGGGCCATGATCCGCTGGACAGCACCAGTGCCGATATTCCCGTGCCGGATTTTGAAGCGGCCCTCACAGGCGACATTCGCGGCAAAACGATTGGTATCCCCAAAGAATACCGCATGGAGGGCATGCCCGCCGAGATCGAAAAGCTGTGGGCAGATGGCACCGCGATGCTGAAAGATGCAGGCGCGAAGATCGTCGATATCTCGCTGCCGCATACGAAATACGCGCTGCCCGCTTACTATGTGATTGCGCCCGCCGAGGCCTCTTCGAACCTGGCCCGCTATGACGGTGTGCGCTTTGGCCACCGTGCCAAGCTTGCGCATGGGGACGGCATCACCGAGATGTATGAAAAGACCCGCGCCGAGGGCTTTGGCCCTGAAGTACAGCGCCGCGTTATGGTTGGTACTTATGTTCTGTCAGCGGGTTTTTATGATGCCTACTATAACCGCGCCCGCCGTGTGCGTGCGTTGATTAAGCAGGACTTTGACAAGGTCTTTGCAGATGGCGTCGATGCGATCCTGACACCGGCCACGCCGTCGGCAGCCTTCGGACTAGGCGAGATGACCAATGCCGATCCGATCCAGATGTATCTGAATGACGTCTTTACCGTGACGGTGAACCTTGCAGGTCTGCCGGGCATTGCGGTGCCTACCGGACAGAACGCGCAAGGTTTGCCAATGGGCCTGCAATTGATCGGACGGCCCTGGGAAGAGGGTGATTTGCTGAATGTGGCTTATAGCCTTGAGCAATCGGCAGGTTTTGTAGCCAAGCCGGCGAAGTGGTGGTAAACTCTCATAAAACAAAGCGCAGTCTGACAGGTAGAACATGATGAAACCGGGCATCTTCATTGCACTGACATTGATCGGGCTAGGTGCCTGCACGCCACGAGAGGTGCCAACCGAACGTGGCGTGGGTTTTGGCGATTTTACCGAGTTCGAACTGGAACGCGCGCGGCGCGAAGCGCAACTCAGCGCACCGCGCGGGACTATTGTTCCGCCCGCACAGGTAAACACCATCCCATCGCAGCAACCTGTCAATCAGACCCAAGCGATACCGTCGAGCGCACTTGCGCAGGCCGGAATCGGCACCTCGGCGACAGCAGCACCATCGGCAGCGGCCGCAAGCCCCGCGCCGGTCGCAGCTGCGCAGACCCCGAATCTTGGCGCTGATCCCTTGCGTACACAGGGCGTGCAGGCATCGCCCAGCAATCCGGCTCCTGTTTTGATCACGGGCGGTACGGGGCTTTCGGATGAACAGAGCTTTGATGCAGTCGCAGGGCGTGAAACGATCGAAAGTGATGCGCAACGGCGTGCGGCCCAAGCTGCGGCGCGTGAACAGATCGCACCGACGGCGGTGCCCGACCGTCCGGCGAATACCGGCCCGAATATCGTGGAATACGCACTGAATGCGCCCAACGTGAAAGGGCAAGAGTGGTACAGCCGGTCGCTGCTTTCGGGTGAAGGCCGCTTCCGCCGCAACTGTGCGACCTACGCAACCCCTGACGATGCGCAGCGCGATTTTCTTGCGCGTGGCGGGCCCGAGCGGGACCGGCGTGGGATTGACCCTGATGGCGACGGCTTTGCCTGTGGTTGGGATCCGGCACCCTTTATCCAGGCGGTACGGAACTGAGGCTGACAAGTCGGCAGTCGCCCAATTGCGGGCCACGGCGTGATGGCGCGACACCTGATATGGTGGTGATCCACTATACGGCGATGACGTCGGCGCAAGCGGCGGCAGAGACACTGTGCAATCCCGAAACCGAAGTATCCGCGCATTACCTCATTGCCGAGGACGGTGAGGTGATCTCGCTTGTTCCCGAGGCGATGCGCGCGTGGCACGCAGGAGCGGGCGCCTGGGGATGCGTGACAGACGTCAATAGCCGTTCCATCGGGATTGAACTGGCCAACAACGGATTTACCCCCTTTGCTGCGGCACAGATGGATGCGCTGACGGAGCTCTTGCGCGGGATCAAGGCGCGCTGGGATATCCGGCCGGAACGGGTGATCGGACATTCGGATATGGCGCCGGGACGCAAGATAGATCCGGGCGTGCGTTTTGACTGGCGCAGGCTGGCAATCGAAGGGCTGTCCGTCTGGCCCTCATCAAGCGCTGCCGCGCATTCTTCGGAAGAGGGCCCGCAAGGGGCCGATGACGCGCGGTTTGCGGCTTTGATGGCCGCATTCGGTTATACAGCGACCACGGATCATGCGCTGCTCCTCAAGAGTTTCCGCATGCGCTTTCGTCCGCGTCACATAGGCCCGTGCGATACCGTTGATCTTGCCATGATCACCGATCTGGCAAACCGCTTTCCCGTTGACGTGAACGCGGCTGTCGCCTAACTGCCACTTTGCGCGGATGGCTGGATGGCTGCTTGGGCGAAGCCTTGTGTTTCACCCGGGAGGAAAGTCCGGACTCCAAAAAGCACGGTGCCGGGTAACGCCCGGCGGGGGTAACCCCAGGGAAAGCGCCACAGAGAACAGGTGGCCTGGCATGTACAGGTCAAAGTGAAACGGTGGGGTAAGAGCCCACCGCGCGAGCGGCAACGCAAGCG
>CAYZKE010000131.1:5932-7889 GCA_964478505.1 uncultured Loktanella sp. | reverse complement strand
CCAAAACGCCAACACCTCTTCGGGGGTTACCACGGCACCGCTCCTTGATGATCCTCACTCCTGTCCCATTGCAAACAGACTAATTGGTGCCTGACAAGTGTTTAGAAGGTCACATCATCTTGCGAAATGACATGAGAGGTCGGCTTGGTGCCGCAAGATCACGTTTGTGTCGCCTCTTCTTCGAGTTCAACCTCTTCGATGTACATCTCTTGCGCCAGTTCGGCCGCAACAGGTGTCGAAGCCGCAGAGACCGGCGCATACGGGACTGTCACGCTCTCGGTCTCAAGATGTTCGCGGCTCCGCTGTGTCGCGCGGTAGATGCCATAAAGCCCCACTGATGCCATCAGGACGGCTGTAAACAGCCAGAACCCGTTGTCACCGATGCTATCCATAATGAAGCCCACAGTCAGCGGGCCCGCAATCGCCCCCACCCCGTTGATGAACAACAACCCGCCCGAGGCCGCCGCCATATCCTCTTTCTCGAGATAGTCGTTGGCATAGGCGATCAGCAGCGCATAAAGCGGGTTCGACATGCCGCCCACAATGGCCCCGCTGACAACGATCAGCACATAGTAACCCGGCACGAGAAAGGCGATCATTGATCCCGCGGCCCCTATCAGGGAAATCCACACGATCAAGGCACGCCGGTCCATACGGTCAGACAGCCAGCCAATCGGGTACTGCAAGATGAGTGCCGCAATATAAATGGCCGAAATAAACAACGAGATTTCGGACACCGTGAGCCCCACGCGGCTGCCGTACACCGCCGACATGCCGAACTGCGCCGAAAACACGCCGCCCAACATGAACATCCCAAAACAGGCCAGCGGCGAGGCGTTGATCAAATCACGCAGCTTCATCGGCTTGGTGGATGCAAAGGCCGGCATCGGGCGCACCGACAAAAGCACAGGCGCAAATGCCAGAGACACCAGAATGGACGGGATGATGAACAGGACATAGCCTGAAACATCCCCCTGACTGACGATCCACTGCGCAAACACAATCCCCGCCATTTGCGTGATCATGTAAAGCGACAGGGATTTGCCACGGTTTTCGTTGCTGGATGCGTCATTCAGCCAGCTTTCGGCAGTGATATACACGCCGCAAAAGCAGAACCCGATGATCACGCGACCAATGGTCCATGCCCAAGGCTCGATCAGCACCGGATAGGCCACAAGTACTGCCGAAATCATCGACCCAAGGGCTGCGAACACCCGCACGTGTCCGACACGGCGGATCAGCTCGGGCGTGTAGCGCGAACTGAACAAGAACCCCAAGAAATAGGCCGACATGACGATGGAGAGTTCAAAGGTGCTGAAACCCTCCGCCTCGCCGCGCAGACCCAGAAGCGTGCCTTGCAGGCCATTGCCCACCATCAACATGAACATGCCGACGAACAAAGCCCAAGAGCCGGTAAATACCTGAAACATGACACGCCCTTTCAGCACAGCAAGAACCGTGCAATGTCACGATTCTCCTAAGAATTCATCACAGAAGCGACAGGGCCTCAACCATTCACGCCCTCTTGCGCGGGCAAGAGAAGCGAGCTGTCACCATAGGAAAAGAAGCGGTATTTTTCCGCAATCGCATGGTCATAAATCGCACGAATGTTATCCGTGCCCATCAACGCCGACACGAGCATCATCAGCGTTGATTTCGGCAAATGGAAATTCGTCATCAACCCGTCCGCCATCTGGAACCGGAAGCCCGGGGTGATGAAAATATCCGTTGGCCCCGTCCAGGGCTGCATCTTTCCGTCTTTCACTGCGCTCTCGATCAGGCGCAGCGCCGTTGTGCCGACAGGGATCACACGGTGGCCTGCGGCCTTCGTCGCGTTCATCTCTGCCGCTGCTTGTGGCGTGACCTCGCCCCATTCCGCGTGCATCTTGTGATCGCGCACATCGTCCACCTTCACCGGCAGAAACGTCCCCGCCCCCACATGCAATGTGACATGGGT
>CAYZKE010000131.1:3580-5832 GCA_964478505.1 uncultured Loktanella sp. | reverse complement strand
TCACCGCGCCCGACAACTTCGGCGCTCAGGTCATCCGAGAAAACAATCACCTCGCCATCGCGCACCTTTTTCAGCGGTTTGATCAGCGCCGACCACGCGCCATCCGCCCGCGGTTCCAGCAGAGTGACATCCATTTTCGCAGCAGTCTCGCCCGCCTCGCCACTGCGATGACGGACGCCTAACAGGCGCGCAGGGATCACTTTGGTATCGTTCAGGATCAACCGGTCGCCCGGCTGCAAAATGTCTGGGAGTTGATTGACAATCCGGTCCTCGATGGCCGTCTCCTGCGCCAGCAAGAGCCGTGCTGACGAGCGCGGGCGCGCTGGCCGCGTGGCAATCAATTCTTCAGGCAGGTCAAAGTCAAAGTCGCTCAGTTTCATTGGGAAAGTTCCGGTGCTGGCCTGCGAAAGATCTCGCGGAACATCCCCGGTGTCAGCGCCGACAACGGGTTCACAGCCACCTGCGGCGCGTCAGACGTGCCGCCAATGTTAAAGTTGAACCCGATCAATCCCTCACCCCTGCGGGTCAGGAAAGAACCGATACTGTTGACCAAATAAAATGGTGACACGACGCCCTGCAGATCAATCTGTTTATTGGCCAGCGTGTAGATGCCGTCCACAGAAATGCCAAGCCCCGGACCAACCGCGCTCGCCTCGGAGACGATCACCTGCTGGGGCGTCAAACGGAACCGCGCATCCATTTCATCAAAGGCCAGCCCCTGCCCGTCCAATTGCTGCAACAACCCCACCACGCTGATTGCGTCCAGCAAGGCTGCAATCGCAGGTGCATCGCGCACGCGGATACCGCGAACCCGCAGGGTGCCGTCGAACGTGCCCGGGCCAATGGCGGGCAAAAGCGTCAGTTCCGCCGTGCCACCCACCGCATTGCGCATCAATCCCGCCGCACGCAGCACACCTCCCGCATCATCGCTGCGCAACTGCACTGCAGAGCGCCCGTCGCGCGGCGCGACCGTGCCTGCAATTGCGGTTTCACCGTTTATCTGCCCGCTAAACTCGCCCCGAAACCCGCCCTGACCGCGAAAAGCGCCGCGGAAGTTCGTCAGAGCCACGCCTTCGGTCACCTGCAAGCGATCCAGCGCAATCTCGACAGGCCCGCCATTCTGCTGCCCGCCGCCGAAAGCTGCATTGCGCAGATCAAGCGTGCCGCCGGTAATCTCGACGCCCAGCGGTTGGCCCGCACCGCGTCCGCGCAGCGTCAGCGGCGCATCAAACCAATCGCCGACGCGGAACTGGGTGAACTGTGCGGTCTGCAGCCCTCCGGCAGGATCAAGCGTGACACGCCCCGCCGCCTGCAGGCCACCGCCAGCAATCTCGAGCGTGTCGATAGAAGGCACCGCGCCCAATGTCCCCGCAATCAACAGGTTCCCAGACGTTCCGGGCCCTTTGGACCACCCGATCGCAGGGATTGCCACCGTCAGACCCTGCAAGTCGGAGCGTAAACTGAAGGCGGGGGGGCGCCCACGCTGCAAATCAATCGCAAGCGCACCTGTACCATTGCCCCGGATCGTGCCGGGCGGCAGTGTGATGTTGAACTCATCCAGAAAAGCCTGCGATAGTGCCACATTCGCCGTCACACTGCTGCCAGGACGATCAGGATTGCCAAAACGCTGGTCCCACGCGCCAATGCCGGTCACATCGCCAACACGCACGGGACCCGCGATATTCACGCCGCGCCTGCTGGCCGTCACGGTCAGGCGTGGGGCCGCAAAATTGCGACCCGCAATCAGCACATCGCTGCGCACATTGCGCAACTGCGATGTCATCTCGAAAAGAACGGTTCCCGGTGCGGGGCGCGGTTGCAAAGGCCACGTAATCTGACCCTCTGTCAGGGCCCGCCCGTCGCCGAGTGTCACCGGCAGATTGGCTTTGTCCATATAGGCAAAAGGCTCTTGATTGAGCACAGACAGGGCGGCGGTCAGAGAGCTGTCAACCCTCAGGTTCAGGACCGCGGGCGACGGGTTCAGCCGCATATCCACAATGGTGAAATCCGATCCGGCCAACTGCATCGGCCCGCCTTGTGGCGCATTCACGACACCATCATCCAATCCAACAACCAATTGGCTGTCCGCGATACTCGCAGAACCGCGCGCACCGGTGACAGGTGGGATGTTGCGCAGAAACTTGATCGACGTGCCTTCAAATTCAAAGTCCACCGCGAACTGCGCCGCGCGCTCGGGTGCAATCCGCAGCCCCATATCCACGTCAAACAAGCGCCCGTCTGTCAGGTTGTTG
>CAYZKE010000131.1:717-3480 GCA_964478505.1 uncultured Loktanella sp. | reverse complement strand
GCGGTTTCCAGCGACACCTCGCTGAAGGCGATGAGATCGCGCACAGGATCATAAGTAAAATAGGCCTTGGCATCATCAAAGGCGATAGGCTCGGTCGCAGGGTTCGGCTGCAAAACACCGGTACCGATTTCAAGGAAAGCATTGAGCGGCCCCAAGGCCCCGTCTTCGTCCAGACCAGTGCGCAAAGCGGCCGTGATCGGGGCCTCGACGCCCTGCAACCACCGCAGCGCGGGTGATTGCGCGGCGATATCGCTGGCCTCGGCATTGGTCAGGTTGATGCCCACTTGCGCAGCGCGGCTGCCGCGTTGACTGACATATGACAGGGTCACCCCTGTCACATCGGCGCGGCCCGACAACAACGAAAAACTGCCATTGATCGCCGTCTCGCCGCCGCGCAGATCAAGCGCCACACTGCCGCCATCAACAACCCAGCTCCGCCCCGCCCGCGCATCATCAAAATTCACGATCAGCCCGTCCGCCCGCACGGTTTCAAGCGCCTCAAGTGCGGGGCGTTCGAAAACGCGGTCAAACTGTTCAAGCAATTCAGGCAAAGACCGCGCCTGTCCCAGATCTCCGCCCCCAGCCGTCAGCGCAAAAGACACCGAACCGTCGCGCGCACGACGCAGATTCACCTGCGCACCGATCAGGCGCACGTTCTGCATCAGGACTTCTTGTTGCAGGATCAAACCGCGCGGCGACATGCCCCCCTCAACCAGAGGCACCCGCGTGAGCGTTAACCCGCCGGCATCCACCAGCCGCGTGTCCACAAGACGCACGGTCGGGTGCAGATCACGGCCAATCCGCACGGTAATCGCCCCGAACTCAAGACTGCCGCCCTCCAAGAGCGCATCGGCCCGCGCCTCGATGCGATCCGTGATCCAGCTGGGCGCGGTAATGTCGCGGTCGATGACCATGACGGCGGCTGCGGCCAGAAAAACAAGGGGCATCATGCAGACCACAAACACCGCACGCAGCCAGAACACCCAAGGGCGCATTCCCTTGGGCCGCTCGGGCCTCGTCTGGTTTGGGTCGGTCTCTTCGGTCATTGTGGCCTTATCTTGCGCAGCACGGCGCGCGCTTTGCTCTTTATCTTTGCCTGTCATGACCTAAAACAAAACCAGGAAAGTGAAACGCAAAAAGGACGCACCCATGACACAGCCCGCAATCGGTGACACAGCCCCCGACTTCAGCCTGCCCCGCGACGGTGGCGAGATCGTGAACCTTTCCGATTTTAAAGGCAAAAAGGTCGTGCTGTATTTCTACCCCAAAGACGACACCCCCGGCTGCACGAAAGAGGCCATCGGCTTTACCGACATGGTTGATGCATTCGCAGCCGAAGACACCATCGTGCTCGGCGTGTCCAAAGACAGCGTCAAAAAGCACGATAAATTCGTGGCCAAACATGACCTGAAAATCGCGCTTTTGTCGGATGAGGAAGGCGATGTCTGTGAACGCTACGGCACATGGGTTGAAAAGAGCATGTACGGCAAGACCTACATGGGCATCGAGCGGGCAACCTATCTGATCGGTGCGGATGGCAAGATTGCCCAAGCGTGGCGAAAGGTCAAAGTCCCCGGCCATGTCGAAGCCGTACTTGACGCGGTGCGCGCGGCGTGACCCTCACAGAGATGGCCGTCGCGGTGCTGACCACCGCCGACGGCCGCGCCAAGACCGCACTGTCCCGTCAATATGCCGCGCATTGGCAGGCCGCCCGCGCCGCGGGCGACGTTATCGAAATCGGCACAGCGACGCCGCCCTTGCGCCCTGCGCGGCCAGACCAGCCGGAACTGCTTGATCCACGCGACGTCCCCCACCGCAAACCGGGCACCGAGGCGGGGCGCATCGCGCTCCTGCACGCCGTCGCGCATATCGAACTCAATGCCGTCGATCTGCACTGGGATATCATCGCGCGGTTCTCGGATACGCCGTTGCCCTTTGGCTATTATGATGATTGGGTCAAAGCGGCAGACGAGGAATCCAAACATTTCAACCTGATGTGTGACTGCCTCGAAGAGCTTGGCAGCCACTATGGTGCCCTGCCCGCCCATGCAGGCATGTGGCGTGCAGCAGAAGATACCGTGGATGATCTGATGGGGCGGCTTGCCGTCGTGCCCATGGTGCTTGAAGCGCGCGGGCTGGATGTCACGCCTGGCATGATCAAAATCTTCAAGCAGGCCAAACTCACCTCTGCGGTCGATGCGCTTGAAACGATCTATGCCGAAGAGGTCCATCACGTGGCTTACGGTTCAAAATGGTTCCACTTTCTGTGTGGACGCCACGACCTTGACCCGACAGGGGTGTTCCACGATCTGGTGCGCAAATATTTTCACGGAAACCTCAAGCCACCCTTCAACGAGGAAAAGCGCGCCGAGGCAGGCATCCCCCCAGATTTCTATTGGCCGCTGGCAGGAACAGGCCCTGTTTCTGCCGGTTCATCCTAGAATAGGCAAAACCCCGCCCAGCAGCGATTAAGCGCGGGATATCCGCAGAAAAATCGCGCAAATTTCTTGCAGCTCAAGACACAGGCCCTTAAACGATAACGGATCACTGCTGGCGGGCACCGGCGCAAGCTAACTGACAGGACAGGCACCATCGTGAGATCACGAATTACAGCACGCATTCATGGCGTTTTGGAACGTTTTTTACCTGAGAGACGTTTGTTTCTGCGCTCCGACAGTGAGACGCGCTTTATCCGTCTGACATCCGAAACCCAGCTGGTTGCATGGACCGGCAGCATCATCGTCGTCGCTTGGACGATCATCG
>CAYZKE010000131.1:0-687 GCA_964478505.1 uncultured Loktanella sp. | reverse complement strand
CCATTTTGTTGATGGACAGCATCGGTGCAGGCAACTTCCGCGCACAGGCGCAGCGCGATCAGTTCACCTATGAACAACGTCTGAACGCCCTGTCCGCTGAACGGGATGCCCGCGCAATGGAGGCGCTGGCGGCGCAGGAACGCTTTACCTCTGCGTTGCAACAGATCTCGATCATGCAGTCCGAACTGCTGGCAACCGAAGAAAAACGGCGCGAGTTGGAAACCGGGCTTGAGGTTGTCCAAGCCACATTGCGCGACACCATGCGCGCCCGCGAAGAGGCCCGCCGCGAAGTTGCGGCATTGTCTTCCGAAAACCAAAATGAAGGCGCGGCCTCGATCAGCGATGATGCAGCAGGGACCGTTGGATTGCTCTCTTCAGCCCTTGCAGACACAGCCTCCCAGCGCGACCAGATCGCCGCCGATGCTGAGTTTGCAATCGAGCAGGCCGAGGAAATGCAGCTTGAGCTGCGGCTTCTGCAAGAACGCAACGACCAGATCTTCCGCCAGTTGGAAGAAGCGATGCTTGTCTCTGTTGAGCCGCTTGACGAGATGTTTCGCGCTGCTGGCATGAACCCTGACACCCTGATTGATCAGGTGCGTCGCGGCTATTCCGGCACCGGCGGCCCGCTGACGCCAATCCAGTTTTCGACACGCGGCGGCGACACAGACCCGGACGCGCTGCGCGCCA
>CAYZKE010000130.1:0-7946 GCA_964478505.1 uncultured Loktanella sp. | reverse complement strand
TTCAACTTGCCTTCACCCTGAATTGCGACGTTGCAGGCGTTCTTGCAGCCCATCAAGCATGATACGCGCCGTGTTTTGACCGTTTCTATACCGCTCGCCGCAGCCTCGATCAATTCGGCCAAGACTTCCCCGTCGGTTTGGGCCATGTCGCCCGCGTCCCAGCCCTCTTGTTTGCAGGTGTCGCAGATCGTGATCCAGGTTGTCATGCTTTTTGGCCCAATATTTTTGCGGTTCTTCAAGCGGATTTTCGCCTCGCTTTCAAGCGAATGCGCGTAAGCCTGCCTTTTAGGATAGGTGCCGTCTTCACGTTAACACTTCGTTAACACATTCGGCACAGTGCTGTCCTACCAGGGTTAAAAAACCATCAACTTAATTCCTAAAACTGTCTCGAACGGGGAGTAATTATGCGCGCACTGATTGTCCAACGAAATGAAAATCTCGGAGGCGTTTGGCAGCGGCATCTTGAGCGGCTTGAGGTCGATGTCACCCTTGTTCAGAGCGCGGCAAGGGCGTTGAACCTGATCTCCCGGGAAATTTTCGACGTTATCGTACTGGATCTGATGCCTGCCGAGGGCAGCGCATTGGCGGTCGCCGATCTGGTCCGTTTTCGGCAACCGCGCGCAAATATCGTTTTTGTGACCGACACCACCTTCTTTTCAGATGGGTCAATTTTCAACTACGCTGCTAACGCGCGCGCCTTCGTCAAAACCGCAACGCCGCCGCAGGACCTTGCGGCGATCGTTCACCACTATGGCACTACTGCCCTCGATCATGCGGCGCGTCGTAATCCAGTGTAGGATTGATTGGCAGAATACGGTGCGGGTTAATCGTGTCGTGACTATAGTAATAATGCCGCACGATATGTGCCATATTCACGGTCTCGGCTACTCCCGGCATCTGGTACAGCTCGCGCATGAACCCTGACAGGTTCGGATAATCCGCGATCCGCTTGCGATTGCATTTGAAATGCAAATGATAGACCGGATCAAACCGCACCAGCGTAGTCCAGAGGCGCCAGTCCGCTTCTGTCAGGCGATCACCCATCAGGTAGCGGTTTTCGCCAAGACGGTCCTCGAGCCAGTCGAGCGTGTCAAAGAGCGGATAGACCGCTTTGTCATAGGCCGCTTGCGTTGTCGCAAAGCCGGATTTGTAGACGCCGTTGTTCAAGGTGTCATAAATCCGGTCATTGACCGGAGCAATGGCGTCGCGCAGTTCTTCCGGCCAGTAGTCATCGGTATTACCCGTGATGTGGTCAAAGGCGGAATTCAGCATCCGGATAATCTCGGAGCTTTCGTTCGAGACAATCGTTTCGCGTTCTTTATCCCACAGAATAGGGACCGTAACGCGGCCGTTCATGTCGGGCAGCGCCTTAAGGTAGATATCGCGCGCGAATGGTAGGCCATAAAGCGTGTCACCTGTTGCGCCGTCCTCATCGGTTTCAAAGGTCCAGCCATCGGACAACATATCGGGGTGCACAGCGGAAATGCTGATATGGTCAGTCAGGTCCTTCAACTGCCGAAAGACCAGCGTGCGATGCGCCCAAGGGCAGGCGTATGACACATAGAGGTGATAGCGCCCGCTTTGTGCTTCAAAGCCGCCCTCGCCTGAAGGGCCCGCTGATCCGTCTGCTGTGATCCAGTTGCGAAACTGTGCTTCCTTGCGCTCGAAAGCGCCGCCAGATTTCTTGGTGTCGTACCAAACGTCATGCCAAACGCCGTCCATAAGCTGGCCCATTTTATCATCCTTCCATTACTGCGTTGGGACGTAACGTGCTTGCAGCATAAAACAAATACCTGCGAGGGCGCATGCTTGGTGCATCAGTGCACAGAGCTCCGTTTCAGTCTGCCGCCGCAAGGCGTGATTGCGTCGCTTAAGCGTTTGCTCATACGTCCCGCTCTGTTTATACCATCCCCGACGACGCCGCGCTGCGGCCAGAGAGGTTGGAGATGAAGCAGTCGACCCAAAACGGGGGCTGGACATCACATCGTCAAGACCCGCGTGCCGGGGCCTCTTGTGATGACAAAAACGGAGGATGCCCATGCGGGGACTGCTGATACTTTTCTTTCTCTTTACCGGAACATCGGCTTTTGCGCATCCGGGTCACTGGGCCGAGGTTGCAGGTCATGGTCATTGGGTTGCCGGTGCGGCGATTGCGCTGGCAGGTCTGGTGGCCCTTTGGGGTGAGTTGAAAAAGAAGAAGGAAGACGCAGAGCCAGAGGACGAAGAGCTGGAAGAGCTGGAAGAGGAAAGCGCATGAAAACCGGCGTCATGATCTGCGGTCACGGATCGCGCAGTCAATCCGCCGTTGACGAGTTCGCGACCCTGGCGGACAAACTGCCCGCATATCTGCCGGATGACTGGATGACCGAGTATGGCTATCTGGAATTTGCGAACCCTGTGATCCGTGACGGTCTGGACAAGCTGCGCGAGGCTGGGTGCGCGCGCATCTTGGCCGTGCCGGGCATGCTCTTTGCCGCGATGCATGCCAAGAACGATATCCCCACGGTTCTAAATACCTATGCCGCCAAACACGGGATCGCGGTGCAGTACGGGCGTGAATTGGGCGTTGATCCCAAGATGATCGCGGCCGCCGCTGGGCGTATTCAGGACGCCGTTGATCAAGCCAACGCGGACCATGGCGCGCTCCCCCTGACCGAAACATGTCTTGTTGTGATCGGGCGCGGTGCATCAGATCCTGATGCCAACGGAAATGTGGCCAAGATCGCGCGGATGCTGCAAGAGGGCATGGGCTTTGGCTGGTGCGAAGTGGGCTATTCCGGCGTGACTTTCCCACTGGTAGAACCCTGCCTGCAACATGTGGCGCGCCTGCCATACAAGCGCGTCATCGTGTTTCCGTATTTCTTGTTCTCGGGTATTTTGATCGACCGGATTTACGGTTTTACCGATCAGGTTGCTGCGGAACACCCCGGGATCCAGTTTGTCAAAGCGGGCTACCTGGGTGATCACCCCAAGGTGCTGGAGACTTTTGCTGAACGTATTATGGAACAGGTCAGTGCGACGCCGCCGCCCAACTGCGGCATCTGCGGCTATCGCAGCCAGGTGCTGGCGCTCGAAGAGGGCAAAAGCCACAGAATCAGCGCCGAGGACCGCGCGCACCCTGCCTTTGGCGCTGTGCCGCCGTCCACCTGTGTGATGTGCAAATACCGCACGGCTGTTCTGGGCTTTGAGGGCGAGGTCGGGGCGGTGCAGGAAAGTCACCACCATCATGTCGAAGGCCAAGGTGCCAGCGCGCCCGGTTCGAATGTGGCCGATTGCAGCCTGTGTGACACCTTCTGCACCGGTATGTGCCGCCTTGTGGCTGCGGATCATCACCATGATCACCACCACCACCATCATCATCACGACCACGATCACGATCATGACCACGGTCACCACCACCATCACGAACATGATCACCACCATGCGCCTTATCCTCATGCGAAGCATCCGCATGGTCCCGAAAGCGCGCGCAAATCCAAAGCCAAGACCTAAGGTTCACGGCAAGCGAAAGACAGCAATTTGCGCCCCTACGAAAAAGACCCTTCCGCGATCTACGCGCAAAGCTTTGCAACGGTCCGCGACGAGGCGCGGCTTGAGCGGTTTGCCCCCGCGATGCAGCCACTGATCACGCGGCTGATCCATGCCTGTGGTATGATCGAGGTCGCGGATCGGCTGGCTTTTTCGCAAGGTGCTGCGGATGCCGGGCGCGCAGCGCTTGCCGCTGGTGCGCCGGTGCTCTGCGATTGCGAAATGGTGGGTGCGGGGATCATCCGCCGCTACCTGCCCGCAAACAACGAGGTGATCGTCACGCTGAACGATCCCGCGGTGCCGGGTTTGGCGCAGCATATCGGGAATACACGCTCTGCTGCTGCGGTGGAGCTGTGGCGCGACCGCATCGCGGGTGCAGTGGTCGCTATTGGTAACGCGCCGACGGCGCTTTTCCATTTGCTTGAGCTGCTTGATGCGGGCTGGCCGAAACCTGCGGTCATCCTTGGTTTTCCGGTGGGTTTTGTCGGTGCCGCTGAAAGCAAAGCAGAGCTGGCCGCAAACCCGCGCGGTTGTGACTATGTCGCCCTGCGCGGGCGGCGCGGTGGTTCCGCGATGGCTTCGGCAGCAGTGAATGCTTTGGCAGCGGGGCTACCGGAAGATGCGTAATCACGCGCTTGTCAGCCCCTGCGGGCCCTCCGCGCGAAGCCGCCGCCAGGGGGCGCCAAGCGATGACTGATCCCTGGCTTCATATCGTGGGGATTGGCGAAGACGGGATGGAGGGGCTTGTCCCTGCAACCCGCGCCGTGGTCGAGGCCGCCGAGGTGATCATTGGCGGTGACCGTCATCATACGCTGACGGAAACGGTTACTGCAGAGCGTCTGGCATGGCCGCATCCTTTTGATGCGCTGATCTCGACGATTGAAAACCTGCGCGGCAGGCGTGTCGTGATCCTTGCGACCGGTGATCCGCTCTGGTTTTCTGTGGGCGCGCGGATCGGACGTGCGATAAATCCGGCCGAGATCGTATACCACCCGCAGCTTTCTGCCTTTCAGTTGGCGGCGGCACGCATGGGCTGGTCCCTGCCGGATGTTGAAACGCTCACGGTGCATGGTCGTCCGGTCGAGCAGATGATCGCCTTTATCCAGCCTGACGCGCAACTGTTGGTCCTGACCACGGGTGCCGAGACGCCTGCCCAGATCGCCCGTTTCCTGACCGAGCGCGGCTTTGGCAAATCCCGCATGACGGTGCTTGCCGCGATGGGTGGCAAGGATGAAGCGCGCTTTGACGGGCTGGCCGAAAGCTGGGATCACACGGTGCCTGCTTTCAATACGCTTGCTGTTGAATGCGTCGCTGCACCTGATGCTGCCCTCCTGCCGCGTGTGCCGGGGTTGACTGATGATTTGTTCCTGTCTGACGGCACGATGACCAAGCAAGAGGTGCGCGCCGCGACCGTGGCGAAGCTGATGCCGATGCGCGGGGCGCTGTTGTGGGATATCGGCACGGGCTGCGGGTCGGTCGCGATCGAGTGGATGCGCGCCGCCCGCTATGCCCGTGCGATCGGGATTGAACCGCGTGCGGACCGGCGCGCCATGGCTGCCGCCAATGCGCTGGCGCTGGGCGTGCCGAAATTGGTTTTGATGGAAGGGTCGGTGCCCGCGGCGCTGACTGGGCTGGACGCACCGGACGCTATTTTTATCGGCGGCGGTCTGAGCCGCGAGACCTTTAATGCGGCTTGGGCGGCTTTGCGTCCCTTGGGCCGGTTGGTGGCCAATGCCGTGACGCTGGAAAGCGAGGCAGAGTTGATTGTGCTGCACAAAGAACACGGCGGTGATCTGGTGAAACTGCAGGTCCACCGCGCAGAGCCTGTGGGCCGTCTGACAGGCTGGCGTCCGTCGATGCCGGTCACCCAGTGGAGCCTTGTGAAGCGATGACAGGGGTTTTGTATGGTGTGGGAGTCGGGCCGGGTGCGCCTGATTTGATGACACTGCGCGCCGCGCGGCTGATTGAGGGTGCAGACGTCGTGGCCTATCCCACGCTTGCAGGTGCTGCGAGCTTTGCGCGGGCGATCGCGGCGGATTTGATCGCGCCTGATGCGCAAGAGATCGTCATGGATGTCCCGATGTCGGTCGAGCGCGCACCAGCGCAAGCAGCCTATGACAAAGGGGCGGCGGAAATTGCGGCGGCTCTCGATGCGGGCCATGATGTTGTGTGCCTGTGTGAAGGGGATCCGTTCTTTTATGGGTCTTTCATGTATCTCTTTGCGCGACTTGCAGAAAGGTACCGCGTTGAGATTGTGCCCGGCGTGACCTCGGTTACCGCCTGTGCCGCGCGTGCACGGATGCCACTGGCGGCGAGGAACGAGCGTTTGACAGTGCTGCCCGGACCTTTGCCAGAGGACGAACTGCGCGCGCGGATCGAAGGTGCGGAAAGCGTTGTGATCATGAAGGTCGGGCGGCATCTGTCCAAGATCAAGGGTGTGATTGATGCCCTCGCCCTGACCGAAGGTGCGGTTTATGTGGAGCGTGCAACGCTGCCGGAAGAGGTGGTTTTGCCGCTGGCGGATGCGCCGGAAAAGGCACCGTATTTTTCAATGATTTTGCTGACAAAAGGGGCCGATCCGTGGCTGTAAAACCCGTCGTATTGGCGCTTTCGCGCTCTGGTGAGCCGACAGCCCACAAGGTCGCCGCCGTGCTTGGTGCCCAAGTCCATGGGCGTGAGGGCCGCGTTGATCAAGCGGATGCGTTTTTTGCCAATGCGCTGGATCATGCGCGTGATCTGTTTGCGGCAGGTGTGCCGATTGTGGGGGTTTGTGCCTCGGGTATTCTGATCCGGGCGGTCGCCCCGCTTCTGGCAGATAAGACGACCGAACCGCCGGTGATTTCCGTGTCCGATGACGGGGCTGTTGTTGTCCCGCTTTTGGGCGGGCATCGGGGTGCCAACAGGCTGTCGGCGACGATTGCGCAGGCGCTGAACGCCGTATCAGCGGTGACAACCGCGGGTGATGTGGCCCTCGGGATTGCACTGGATGAGCCACCTGCGGGCTGGCGTTTGGTGAACCGTGGCGATGCCAAGGCCGCGATGGCGGGGTTGCTGGCAGGTGGTGGCGCGCAGGTGACGGGCGACGCGCCGTGGCTTGCCGATTTGCCAAAGGGTGACGGGTTACGCCTGTCCTGCACGATGGCGCGTCAGGATGATCTGGGGGCAGACCATTTGCAGTTCGCCCCCCAGCGGGTGGCTTTGGGTGTGGGCTGTGCCCGCAACTGTCCGCCTGCGGAATTGGCGGACTTGGTTAGGGATGTCCTGCAAGAGGCGGGGATTGCGCCCGAGGCGGTGCATTCGGTCAATACGATCACGCTGAAAGGCGATGAGCCTGCGATCATCGCATTGGCAGGTGATCTGGGTGTGCCGATGCGGCTGTTTGAGGCGGAGACCTTGGAGGCCGAGACGCCGCGACTGGTGCATCCGTCCGACGTTGTGTTTGCCGAAGTCGGCACCCATGGCGTGGCCGAGGCCGCCGCATTGGCGCAGGCCGGTGCGCAGGGCGAATTTCTGGTGACCAAGCGCAAGACAGCCAATGCGACCTGTGCGCTTGTTGTGACGCCGGAGCCTGTGGTAGAACTGGCGGGCCGTGCGCGCGGTCGTTTGTCCGTCGTCGGCATCGGACCCGGTCAAGCAGCATGGCGCACGCCCGAGGTATCGCGCTTGGTGTCTGAGGCCGAAGAGCTTGTGGGCTACGGGCTTTATATTGATTTGCTGGGACCCTTGGCCGTGGGCAAGGCGCGATCGGATTTTCCTTTGGGTGGTGAAGAGGATCGCTGCCGCTATGCGCTGGAACAGGCAGGGCAGGGAAAGAACGTGGCGCTGGTCTGTTCGGGTGACGCTGGCATTTATGCGATGGCGGCACTTGTGTTCGAACTGTTGGATCGCGGACCCAATCAGATGGGTGTATCGGATGCGGCGCGTCGGGTTGAGGTGATCTGTTCGCCCGGTGTGAGCGCATTGCAAGGTGCGGCAGCGCGCGCCGGTGCACCTTTGGGCCATGATTTTTGTGCGATATCATTGTCGGATTTGCTGACGCCGCGTGAGGATATTGTGAAGCGGTTAAATGCTGCAGCGATGGGTGATTTCGTGATCGCGTTCTATAATCCGGTCTCGATGCGCCGACGGACGCTTTTGGCAGAAGCGCGTGATATCTTGTTGCAGCATCGTCCACCAGAGACGCCGGTGATGTTGGCCTCTTCACTGGGGCGGCCGGAAGAATATGTGCGTTACCGTCGATTGGATAAGCTTGAGGTGGATGAGGTGGACATGCTGACCGTTGTTTTGGTGGGCTCGTCGCATTCAAAGCTGGCGGCTCTTGGCGAAGGGCCACGTATGTATACGCCGCGCGGCTATGCGCGCAAGATTGACGGGGATCTGGCGGGATGACGCTTTTTGGCTGGCGCCAAATGCGCCCC
>CAYZKE010000129.1:1701-7949 GCA_964478505.1 uncultured Loktanella sp. | reverse complement strand
GTCAATCACCGCGTCCCAAATCCGGAAATCCGTGCCAAGCGAGTTGAGAAAGACGACCGCACGGCCTTGGCCCGCACGGAAGCGGTAGTGCAGGGTGGCCTCGTTGCGTGTTGCAAACATCATTGGCCGCGGTCCCGAGGTCTGGTCATGCAGCGCTCTTTTGCAGGCCGAGGATCGCGCGCGCCTCTTGCCATGTGGCGACGGGGCGTTCGTATTTTTCGCATAGATCAACGGCGCGCTGCACCAAAGCCGCATTCGACGGGGCCAGCGTGGTGCGATCAAGACGGATGTTGTCTTCAAGGCCGGTACGGGTATGCCCACCCTTGGAGATGGCCCATTCATTCACCGTCAGTTGCGCAGGCCCGATGCCCGCGGCGCACCACTGGGCATCGGGAGCGAGCCGTTTCAGGGTCTCGATGTAGAAGTCAAAGATCGGTTCATCTGCGGGCATCGCGTTTTTGACGCCCATCACGAATTGCACGTAAAGTGGGCCTTTCAGACGCCCGTCACTGGCCATGCGCGTAGCCTGAACGATATGGCTGAGGTCAAAGGCCTCGATTTCGGGTTTGACGTTATAGGCCAGCATTTCCGCCGCCAGCCAGTCCACAAGATCGGGGCTGTTTTCATAAACCCGTGTCGGGAAATTGTTGGACCCGACCGAGAGTGACGCCATGTCAGGGGCCAGCGGCAACATGCCGCCGCGTTCGCGCCCCGCGCCTGAACGCCCGCCCGTGGACAGCTGCACGATCATGCCAGGGCAATGTGCCTCGATGCCTTCTTTCAACCGCGCAAAGCGTTCGGGGTCGGAGGTGGGTTTGCCTGCGTCATCGCGAACGTGGCAATGGGCGATAGTGGCACCAGCCTCGAATGCGGCATGGGTGCTTTCGATCTGTTCGGCGATCGTCACGGGCACCGCCGGATTATCGGCTTGTGTCGGGACAGAGCCGGTGATGGCGACGCAGATGATACAGGGGTTTGTCATGGTCGGTTATACATCCAAGAAGACGGTTTCATTCTCGCCCTGCAGGCTGATGTTGAACGTATATGTGTTCGCATCACCCGTCGCTATCAACGTGTCGCGGCGGTGCGCCTGTTCGATCAGGTTGAGCACCGGATCGCTGGCGTTGGCGGTCTCATCGTCAAAATACATCCGCGTGTTCAGGCCCACATTGATGCCGCGCGCGACCAGCCAGAGGTTCAGGTGCGGTGCCGCCATGCGCCCGTCTGTGCCCGCAACGGGGCCGGGCTTGACGGTTTCAAAAGTGAATTTGCCGGTGTCAAAGTCGGGGATCACACGGCCCCAGCCGCGAAAGCCCTCTTCGACATCGCCCGCACCGGCATAGATGCCTGCGGCATTAGCCTGCCATATCTCGATCAGCACGTCCTTGACGGGTGCACCTGTGCCGTCGGTCACCATGCCTGTGACGGTGATCTGCTGGCCCTTGGCGTTGGGTCCGGCGATATCGCGGCCCAGTTCCTGTGCGTAGATATCAAACCCCGCATCACCGGGGGCGAGGCCGATATGCACATAGGGGCCTGCCGTCTGCGAGGCGGTTTCTTTGAGGTAGTTGAGTGATTGGGTCATATCAATTTCCCTCCGGACGGTTTTCAAAGAAGGTCGAGCGACTGCCGCGCAGAATGATGTCGAACTTATAGGCGATACTGTCGAGCGGGATCGTGGCGTTCAGGTCGAGGGCTGCGACGAGTTGGTCCACCGCGCGCTGGTCGGGGATGGATTTCACGATGGGGCATTTCGCGATCAGCGGGTCGCCTTCGAAATACATCTGGGTAATCAGGCGCTGGGCAAAGGCCGTGCCGAAAACCGAGAAATGGATATGTGCCGGACGCCAGCTGTTGATCCAGTTGCGCCACGGGTAAGCGCCGGGTTTTACGGTCCGGAAGGTGTAATAGCCGTTCTCGTCCGTGAGGGTCCGGCCGCAGCCGCCGAAATTGGGGTCGATCGCGGCAAGGTAGCTGTCTTTCTTGTGCCGGTAGCGCCCGCCTGCGTTCGCTTGCCAGATTTCCACAAGCGTGTTGGGCACAGGACGCCCGTTTTCATCCAGAACACGGCCATGCAGGATGATCCGCTCGCCGATGGGATCACCGGATTTGGCGTAGTTGCGCAACAGGTCATTGTCGATGGCGTCGATATCGTTGTGGCCAAAGGTCGGGCCTGTCAGTTCGCTGGGCGAGCCCTCGAGCGACAGAAGCGCATTCTTCGGGGACCGGCCGAGGCTGGTTTTATAATCAGGTGCCAGTGCAGGGGGGTGCCATTCGCGGTCGCGTTGGTAAAGCGGTGATGTCATGTCTGATCCCCTTCCATTTCGGCATAGGTTTGTTTGGCAAGCTTGATCGCGTGATTGGCCGCAGGCACGCCCGCGTAGATCGCTACATGCTGAAAGGCCTCGATCACGTCCTGTTTGCTTGCGCCGGTGCGTGCTGTCGCGCGGATATGCATCGGGATTTCCTCAAAGTTCTTGGTCGCCGCAAGTAGCGCCAAGGTCAGCATTGACCGTTCACGCGGGGTGATCGCATCTGACGCCCAGACCGTGCCCCATGCGGCTTCGGTGATCAGCGTCTGGAACGGCAGATCAAAGTCGGTCTTGGCGGCTTCTGCCTTATCCACATGCGCGTCACCCAGAACGGCACGCCGCGTTGCCATGCCTGTGTCAAACCGGTCTGTCATTGTGATCCTCCGTCGTGAGTGAATGTCAGACGCGCGCGTAAATCAATACGGCAAGCCCACATAGTTTTCCGCCATCGCTTTTTGGGCGGCTTTGTTGGACCGCAGGAATTCGAGATCGGCGACCTGCATTTTCAGATCGAATTCGGATTGATCGGGATAACGGTGCATCAGGGACGAGAACCACCAACTAAAACGTTCGGCCTTCCAGACGCGGGCGAGGGCCTTTTGCGAATAGCTGTCGATGCCGTCGGTGCTGCCGTTGGCGTAGAATTCGGTCAGGCCGTTGTAGAGGTAATACACATCAGAGGCCGCGGTGTTCAGGCCTTTTGCCCCCGTGGGCGGGACGATATGGGCGGCGTCACCGCAGAGGAACAAGCGCCCCCAGCGCATCGGTTCGGTCACAAAGGACCGCAGGGGCGCGATAGATTTCTCAATGGACGGGCCTGTGACCAGATTTGCCGCCTGATCGGCAGGGATACGGCGTTTCAGCTCTTCCCAGAAGGCCGCGTCCGTCCAGTCCTCGGGTTTGTCGCTGAGCGAGCACTGGATGTAATAGCGGCTGAGGTTTTCATTGCGCATCGAACACAGCGCAAAGCCGCGCGGTGAGTTGGCGTAGATCAGTTCATGGTTCACCGGCGGGGTTTCCGACAGAATCCCAAGCCAGCCGAAGGGGTAAACCTTTTCATATTCGCGCCGCACATCCAGTGGAATTGTCTGGCGGCTGACCCCGTGAAACCCGTCACAGCCGGCAATGAAATCGCATTCAAGGCGCCGCTCTTCGCCATCAACCTTATAGGTGATGGAGGGGGCGTCAGTGTCGGCATTATGGATCACCACATCCTCGACGTTCAATTCAATCTGCCCGCCCGCTTTTTCGCGCGCGTCATAGAGGTCCCGCGTCACTTCGGTCTGGCCGTAGACGACGACAGGCGTGCCTGTGTGTTCGGTAAAGTCAACGCGGAACATCTCGTCGCCGTATGAGATCAGCGTGCCGTCATGCAGGATGCCTTCGGCATGGAGCCGGTCGGCACAGCCTGCTTCTTCCATCAACTTGACCAGGCCCTGTTCGAGCACGCCTGCACGGATGCGCCCCAGAACGTAGTCGCGTGTCTTGCGTTCCAACACGACGCTTTCAATGCCGCGTGTGTGCAGCAATTGAGACAATAAAAGACCCGATGGCCCGCCACCGATGATCGCAACTTGCGTTTTCATGTTCGAGATGCCTCCTGCGAAAGGGAATGGCATATTGAAACGGTGATGAAAATTGATTATTCGCGTCATTTAGTTGCTATTTTGGGAAACTAAATGGATCACAGGATCAAGTTTCGACATCTGAATGCGTTCAGCGCGATTGCACGGGCGGGCAGTCTGAAGGTTGCGGCTGAGCAGTTGCATCTGACGCAGCCTGCGATTTCCAAAGCCCTCAAGGAGCTGGAAGAAATCATCGGCGTTGTGCTTCTGGAGCGCAGCCGTGCGGGCGTGAAGCTGACGGCAGAGGGGGACACATTCCTGCAATTTGCAGAGCAAAGCACCTCGGCTTTGCGGCACGGGTTGCGCAGTGTGCGGGCAACGGGATTGTCGGCAGGAAAGCTGCGGGTGGGCGCGTTGCCCAGTGTGGCGTCACATTTGCTGCCGCAGGCCGTAACGGATTTCTGCGCGCGTAGTCCCGACACTTTGGTCGAGCTGCATGAAGGTCCGCATCAAGACCTGACGACGCGGTTGCGTAGCGGTGGGCTTGATCTGGTCGTGGGGCGGTTGGGGCGGCCCGAGACGATGACGGGGCTGGAGTTCTTGCAGCTTTATACCGAACGCGTGGTGGTGGTAGCCCATCCCGATAGTCCTGCCGTGACGGTGCGCCAGTTTGCGGAACTGGATGCCTTCCGTGTCCTATATCCGCCCCAGAACTCCGCCATCCGGTCGCTTGTGGCGCGGCTGTTGATTTCACAGGGTGTGCCACTGTTTCGCGAGCGTATTGAATCGGCGTCTTCGGCCTTCGGGCGAGCCGCCACGCTGGCCGATCCGAACACCGTCTGGGTCATCAGCTATGGTGTCGTGGCTGATGATCTGGCCGAGGGGCGGTTGGTGGCGCTTGATCTGGATACATCGGCCACGACAGGGGCCGTGGGGGTGATGTCGCGCGCCGAAGAGGTGCGTTCGGTCGCTGCACGCGCGTTCATCAGTGCGCTGGTACGTGCGGTGCCGGCGTAGGCGCAATCGTTGGCGGCGCTGCATTCAGCCGGTCGATGGCAAAGCCGGCGGCGGCTTTGTAATCGGCCATAAAGGCCGCGCGCTCGGCCGCGGGGATCACGTCGTCGATATTGTCGAACACACCGCCACAGCGGTCATCCAGCAGATTGAGCAGGCCGAACGGCCCTGCGCCGCGGTTGCGCAGGATCAAAGCAGAAACAGGTGCGCAAAGCTGCGCGTCATAGGCTGCAAGTGCCGCAGGGGTCACGCCATGCACCAGCATTTGTGCGCCGATCACGCGGGCGTCGACGATGGCCTGGCTCGCCCCGTTGGACCCTGTCGGATACATCGCATGGGCCGCGTCACCCATCAGGCCTACAGGGCCATCGACCCACGTGGGGATCGGATCGCGGTCGATCATCGGGTTTTCATAGGCATTGTCGGTGCGCGACAGCATGTCGGGCACATCAAGCCAGTCATAGCGGAATTGCGCGAAGTGGTGTGCGAAACTGTCCACCTCTACGGGGCGGAACCAGCCTTGTTCCTGCCAGCCGCCTGCGTTGTCACGCGTCACTTCGGCGATCCAGTTGATCAGGGCTGTGCCGTCTGCGGCAGGGACCGAAATCGGGTAGATCACCATGCGGTGTTCATGCGTGCCCAGTCCGATAAAGGATGAGTTCGTGCGCATCGGCTTGGCACGGATCGTGCCGCGCCACATGACGGCACCGCCCCAATGGATGGGCGGTTGGTCAGGGTGCATCTGGGCGCGGATGGCCGAATGGATGCCGTCGGCTCCGATAAGCAGCTTGGCTTTAAGGTCGCGTGTCGTGCCGTCGGCATCGCATAGTTCTGCGACCACGCCGTTTTCCGTCGTGCGATAGCCTGTGACCCGCGCACCGAGGATCACGGCATCGGCCCCCAGCCGTTCCACGACCTTGCGGTACAGCAGCATGTGGAATTCACCGCGATGGGCCGCGTATTGCGGCCATTTGTAACCCGCTTCGGTGCCACGGGGTTCGGCGTAGACCTCCTTGCCGTTCAGCCCCACCAAGGCCCATTCGCGTGCGGGCACGCCGACGGTATCCAGATCGGTGGCCGTGATGCCCAGATCGAAGAGTTCGCGCACGGCGTTGGGTTGAATGTTGATGCCCACACCCAAAGGCTGCATGACAGGTGCGGCCTCGATCACGCGGCAGGACACCCCGATCTGGTGCAGCGTCAGCGCCATGGTCAGCCCGCCGATGCCGCCGCCTGCGATAATGACGTCTGGGTTGGTCATGGGGTGATCCTTCTAGCGTGCTGTTTGCGCAAGGCGCAGCAACTCTTGGGGGGCGTGGTGATGGTGTGCCACATGGGCGATCTGCGTCCAAGAGGC
>CAYZKE010000129.1:0-1601 GCA_964478505.1 uncultured Loktanella sp. | reverse complement strand
GCGCGGATGCCTGCTTCGGAGCCGAAGACCTTGCACAGCGGGGTCAGGAAATCGCCAAGCGCGGGACGGTCGTTGCGAGCAAGCGCCACCAGCGCGATATGGCACATGGCCCGCGCGCCCATGGCAAGCCTGCGCTGTTCGTCCAGCATCCGCTGCACATCGGCATGATGATGCAATTGTGCGGGCGCGCCATCGGCTCGGCGGCCCTGTGTCCGCTCGGCGGCATAGGCGGCGGCAATATCGGCAGCGCGGCTGGCGTGGGCGACCCCTTGCAACGCCACATCAATACGGGCGTGGTTCATCAGGGTGAACATGGCCGCAAGCCCTTGGCCTTCCGCGCCGATCAGCTCTGCGCGAGCACCGTCAAAGCGCAACTGGCAGGTCGGCGAGGCGTGCAGACCCATTTTGTCTTCAATCCGTGTGACACTGACCTGTGCCTGTGCGGGGCAGAGATAGAGCGAAAGGCCCTTCATGCCTGAATCTGCAGGTCCGCTGCGTGCCAGCACCAGATGCAGGATATCGGCGGACATGTCCTGATCACCGCCAGAGATAAAGATTTTTTCGCCGGTGATTTTCCAGACATCGCCGGTGTTTTCCGCACGGCAGCGGATGGCGGACAGATCAGAGCCTGCCTGCGCTTCGGTCAGGCACATGGTGGAGAGTGTATCGCCCGAGGCGAGTTTGGGAATCCAGTGGTCCTGCTGGGCGGAGTTGCCGTATTTCAGCAGTGTCGTAATCGCGCCGGGGACCAGATTGCAGACCATTTGCAGCGCGTGGTTGGCGCCAGAGAAAACCTCGGACACAGCGGCGGCGATCAGCGGGGATGCGTCCATGCCGCCAAAGCGTTCGGGCGCTGTCAGGCCCTGCCAGCCATCGCCCGCAAGCTGCGCATAGGCTGCGCCAAAGCCTTCGGGCATCTGCACGCGGCCATTGACCAGCTGTGCATGTTGCTGGTCGCCGATGGCGTTGAGCGGGGCGATGACGCCTTCTGCGAAGCCTGCGAAATGGCCCAGAATATCGCCTGCAAGCTCGGCGTCCCAGTCATCAACCCTATGGGCTTGCGCCACATGGGTGAGCGAAAAAAGAATATCTTCGGTGGGCGCTTTGAAGGCTGTCATGGGCGACGCTATTTCAGCAAAACAGGGATCTGCACGGGCCCGCGAAAGCCAAAACCGCGCCAGATGACGGCGTCGGTGTCGGGAATCTCCATATTGGGAAAACGGTCAAACAGGATCGGCAGCATCACCTTACCGACCGCGCGGCGTGCCACATGGGTGCCTTGGCAAAAATGTGGGCCGTTTCCAAAGGATTGATGGGGGTTTTTGTCGCGGTAGACTTGGAACACCTCGCCATTGTCGAACAACTCTTCATCGCGGTTGGCGCTGGCCTGAATTGTCATGACCGTGTCGCCCTTGGGGATATGGTAGCCGCGTATTTCGGTATCCTCGGTCACCAAACGGGACGAGGCTGAAATGGGCGCGACCCAGCGCACGCCTTCTTCAAAGGCTTTGTCCCAATCGTCTTTGCGCTTCACTTCGGCCAACTGGTCGGGGTTGGTCAGAAGGCCGTAGAGGATAGTGTTGAGCGCATCGCGGGGTTCG
>CAYZKE010000128.1:0-7952 GCA_964478505.1 uncultured Loktanella sp. | reverse complement strand
ATAAAGGTATTGGGCGCGAGCCGTTCCCACGGTTGGCGCATCCGCGCCAGCGCAAAGCCCAAAAACACCACAAGCGCGAAGGCCGCGCCAGCGATCAGCGCGAGAGGTACAAAGGCAATAAACTGGTCCAGACGTGCCCTGAACCGGTCGATTGCGGGGTTCAGCCTGTCGCCGATATCGGTTGTTTCGGTCACCTGGTTGCGCACGGCCACGACACCGGCAACACGCGCGGCCAGCGGATCAAGAGCAACCGCCTCAACTGCAGAGGTGGTTGTGCCCCGCAGGGTCACCACACCTTCGCTGACCGTGACGGTCACGTCTTCATAGTTGCCCAGTTCGCCAAGAATTTCACGGATGCGCAGGGCGATGGCCGCGTCCTGCTGGGCAGTGGTTTCGGTGGCAATCGGGCCGGTGGCCTCTTGCGCCGGAGCAGGCAGCGCTACCGCAATAAACAGTGCGAAAATGAGGAAAAGGCGCATGTGAGTAATCCAGCTGACAATGCGCCCTTATAGCAAGGAAAATCGCCCTGTCACACGCGCAGAGGGTCCGCCTTGGCAAGTGCGTCAAACGCCATCAGGCTCTTGATCACGCCGTCCATCTGATCCAGCGGGATCATATTCGGTCCATCGGACGGGGCATTGTCGGGGTCTTCGTGTGTTTCGATAAAGACCGCTGCGATCCCCAAGGACACGGCCGCGCGCGCCATCACAGGGGCAAATTCGCGCTGTCCGCCCGATGATCCGCCCATGCCACCAGGCTGCTGGACCGAGTGGGTCGCATCCATAACCACCGGATAGCCGGTGCGCGCCATAATCGGCAACGACCGCATATCCGCTACCAGCGTGTTGTATCCGAACGAAGACCCGCGTTCGGTCAGCAAAATCCGTTTGTTGCCTGTGCTTTCAATCTTGGACACGACATTGGGCATATCCCAAGGTGCGAGGAACTGACCCTTCTTGATGTTGATCACCGCACCGGTTTCGCCCGCAGCCAGCAACAGATCTGTCTGGCGGCACAGGAACGCGGGTATCTGCATCACGTCGCAGACCGCCGCAACTGTGGCGCATTGCTCGGGGCTGTGGATATCCGTCAGCACGGGGCAGCCGATGCTGTCTTTGACCGACTGCATGACCTTCAGGCCTTCATCCATGCCAAGGCCGCGCTTGCCGCTCAAAGAGGTGCGGTTGGCTTTGTCGTAGGAGCCTTTGAAGATAAATTGCGCGCCGTGGGCGGCACAGATTTCGGCCATCTTGCCTGCGATCATCTGCGCGTGCTCGATGCTTTCTAACTGGCAGGGGCCGGCAATCACCAAAAGCGGGTTATCATTGCTAACCGAAAGGTCACCGATCGTTACGTTATGCATCAAGAGCTGACCTGTTCGCGGAGGATCGAAGCGGTAATCGAGATCATCAGGTAGATGCCTGAAAAGATCAAAAACGCCAGGACCGTGTTTTCAAAAGCACGTGGATAGCTGGCCTGATCGGGGATGACCGGGCGCACGCTCTGCGACAGATATCGGACCTGACGGTTCGCTTCAATGCGGGCCGTTTCCATCTGTGTCAGCGCCTGCTGGACCATCGCAGTCTGGAAAGAGTAGTTTTCTTCGGCTGTCCGCAATTCCGTGTTCCGCGCCGCCAGCGATATTTCTTCGCCTGCGCCACCGACAAGCTGGTCGCGCAAGTCCGAAATCAGGTTGTCGATATTGGCGATCTGGTCACGCAGGGATTGTACCTGTACCTCGCTTGGCCGGTCCACGTTCAGGCGGGACTGCAGCACAAGCTCTAGCCGCTGTTTTTCACTTTCCAGCGAGTTGATCTGCCCCATGCGGGCGGCACTTTCGCTTTGCGGGTCGATCTGGCGCACGTCCTCTTGAATGGCAAGCCATGTGGCAAGCGCATCCGCGCGGCGTTGTTCGGCCTCTTCATAGCTTTGCAGCGCACCGCGCATCTGGTCTTCGCGCAGACGCCCGGTCAGCTGATCCACCTGTTCTTCGGCATAACCGATCAGCGCTTGCGAAAACTCATAGCTTTTGACCGGATCCGCGGCGATCACTTCCATCCGGATCAATCCTTCGGTGGGGTCGTAGCTGATCTTCACATGGTTGCTGTAAAGACCGAATGCAGCTTCGTTGGTGGCGTTCTCTTCCAGCCGTTGAATGGAATCAATCGCGGGGTCCGAAAAATGTTCCTTGAACCCGTAATCGGCATCCAGCCGCAGCATTGCTTCGCGTGATGCCAGATAGGATTGCACCGCAATGCTGTCCTGTTGGGTTGCCATCGACGTGCCCTGAAACAACGTCGCAAGCCCCGTCGGTCCGCCGCCTTGCGGTTGTGCCTGCTGGATGACGATCTCGGAATTGGTGGCATACATCGGGGTTGCGATATTGTAGAAATACCAACCGACAAGGAATGTCGGCAGAAACACAAAGAACGATAGCCGCGTAAACAGCAGGGCAAGCTTGCGCTTGCGGCGGCGTGCAATATCGCGCTGGATTTGCAGGATTTCAGACGCGTTGCGGTTCATGGCGGCGGCACTCGCGGTCGAAGGCAAGGAAACGCCGTCCTGTTGGGTGGTATCCGGCAACTGGATGCGCCCGTTTCGGCCCGGTACCTTTGCGCCATCGGGCTTGACCAATTCAAGTATGGAACTGCGCTGAAACGGGTCGATCCCCGCCGCACGCAGCTGCCGCACGGCATCATAATCGGACGAGGCCTGAAACCCGTTTTTCACCGCAACGCGCCGCGCCATCCTTAACTGCCGCCCGGTCAGACCTTCTTTGCTGATCGCGGCAATCTGTTCGGCTTGCGAAGGGGTCTTCGCCTCTTCGGCTGCTGTGACGCCCGGCTCTTCGCCTTGCGCATCATCCGTCTTGCGCCGGATCCGGAATTTTTTAACCTTGGGTTTGGTAGTCATAAAGCACGCGCGCCTCTTCCAAGGAGTCAAACATATGCAGTTGCCCGTTCTTGAGCACCGCGGCGGATTTACAAAGCCGTTCCAACGTGGCCGGCTGGTGTGAAACAATAATCACTGTCGCCTTTTCCAATCTTTGCCGCAGGATTTCACCGGCTTTGCGGTTGAATTCCGCATCGGTCGCACCGGGCATCCCTTCGTCAATCAGGTAGATATCAAAGTCCAGCGCCAAAAGCAGCGCAAAAGAGAAACGTTGCTTCATACCCGATGAATACGTGCCGAGCGGCATGTCAAAATACTCTTCCAGACCACAAAGCCACCTACAGAATGCTTCGACATAATCCGGATCCAGACCGTATAGGCGGGCGATGAAGCGGCTGTTTTCCACAGCCGAAAGGGTGCTGTCCGTGCCCCCCATAAAGCCCAAAGGAAACGAGATCCGGCAACCGCGACGGATTGTGCCCTCATCGGGTTTTTCCAGACCGGACATCATGTTGATCAGCGTTGTCTTGCCGGTCCCGTTGGGGGCCAGAATCCCCAGTGAATTGCCCAGCTCCACGCGGAAAGAGGCGCGATCAAGGATGACCTTGCGCTGCGTCCCTGTCCAAAAGGATTTGCTCACTTCTGCAAATTCAAGCATGCCGTTTCCGCTCTTGCCCGCTGACCGGTGCGTATTTTTCTTACAGGCAAGGTATTAACATGCCTATGCCGTTTTCCATACAGCGACTTTGTGGCATCAATATAGCGACAATTGCGTGAGCGGGCATACGCTCCGCATCATCAGGCCGAGAGCGTACCTTGAGAAGTCTCCAACACGAAATTTCCGCATGTCGGATCTGCGCGGATCGTTTTGCGCAGACGAAAACCCGGCATAGCCCGCGCCCCGTGGTGTGGTTTCAGAACAGCCCCCGTATTCTGATTGCAGGTCAGGCACCCGGATTGCGTGTGCATGAAGCAGGCAGGCCGTTTGCCGATCGTTCCGGCGACCGTCTGCGCGATTGGTTGGGGATGGACAGCGCAAGTTTTTATGACCGCGAAAGGGTTGCGATCGTCCCGATGGCGTTTTGCTTTCCCGGATATGACGCAAAGGGCGCAGACCTGCCGCCGCCTGCCATCTGCGGAGCCACATGGCACAATCATGTGATGGCGGCCTTAGGCGATGTACCCCTGACGATCCTTGTGGGCGGCTACGCGCATCGCTGGCACCTTGGACCGCAGAAATCCGTCACTGCGACGGTGGCCGGGTGGCGCGGCCTTGCGCCGCGTGTCTTCCCCTTGCCTCATCCGTCGTGGCGCAATACCGCTTGGCTCAAGAAGAATGCGTGGTTTGAAACGGACCTGCTGCCGTCATTACGCAAAGCTGTGAAAGATGAATTGCAATGACCGACCTTGATCTGGCCCATGCCGCAATGGAAGCGGCCCCCGATGATGACACCGCGCGCCTGCGGTTTTACGAACGCCTCGCTGATACCGAACTGTTCATGCTGCTGGGGACCGAGGCGGAAGGCGACCAGATCACGCCCGAGCTTTTCGACATCGAAGACCAGCGCTTCGCCCTTGTCTTCGACCGCGAAGAGCGTTTGTCGCAATTTGTGGGGCGTGCCGCACCCTATGCAGGCATCCCGGGCCGCGCATTGGCGCAAATGATGGCAGGGCAGGGGATCGGGCTGGCGCTCAACCTCGAAGTCGCGCCTTCTGCCATGCTGATCCCTGCCGAGGCGATTGATTGGCTGGTGCAAACCTTGTCGCACGGACCCGATGAAACCGAGGCCCGCCTGACCGAAGTGTCGGCCCCCAAAGGCTTGCCCGAGGCGGTCGTCACGGGGCTTGATCGCAAACTGGCAATCGCCGCAGGGCTGGCGCGTTTCGCCTATCTTGCAGCGGCCACCTATGAAGACGGCGCGCGCGGCCATGTTCTGGCCTTCGTCGATGCGCTGGAGGGTGCGGAAAAGGCGCTGGCCTCTGCGGCAGGTGAGGCGCTGACCTTCTCGGGCATTGAGGCAGGCATGATGGATGTGCTCTTTGTGCGCGCCGCCGATCCGCTGGCCGCACATCTGGCGCGCGTCGGGTTGCGCTTTGATTTGCCCGCGCTGGAAGCACCGCAAACCCCGGGCAGCGCACCGGGGATGGACCCCGCGAAACCGCCGAAACTGCGCTAGTAGCCCCGCGCGCGATCCACCAGATAGTGAAACGGCTGGCCCGCCTCGCCGCGCACGATGTTGTCCACAATCACCTGTGCTGCGGTCTCGGGCCGTGTGGTGGATGCGATATGCGGCGTCACCGTCACCTGCGGATGCGCCCAATATGCGTGCTCCGCCGGCAGCGGTTCAATGCGGAACACATCCAGCGTTGCATGGGCAATCTGGCCCGCATCCAAAGCGGCCAGAAGTGCTGCATCATCAATCAGCGGCCCACGGCCGGGGTTGATCACGAAACTGCCCTTCGCCATCAGCGCCAGCGTCTCGGCGTTCAGGATATTGGTGGTCTCGGGCGTTTGCGGTAGCAAAAGCACGACAATCTGCGCGTCGGTCAGCGCCTCGCGCAGCCCGTCATCGCCATGCAAGCAGCGCAGACCGGTGATGTTTTTGGGATTGCGGCTCCACCCCGTCACCGGAAAGCCCAAAGCCGCAAGCGCCTGACCGCAGGCCGCCCCCAAGGCACCGATCCCGAGGATCGTCACAGGGCGTTTGGCGGCCACAGGCGGAAAGCTGTCGTCGCGCCACACACCGTCCTGCCCAAAGATATGGGTATCCATCCCCAGATGATGGCGCAGCGTCTGCCCTGTCACCCATTCCACCATCCCTGCGGTCAGGCTTTCGTCCACCAATCGGCAGAGCGGTTGGGTCAGGGTTTCATTGTTCACGATCGTCTCGACCCCCGCCCAAAGACCCATCACCGCCTTGGTTTTTGTATAGGGGCGAAAGTCCGTCACAGGCCCGTTGGGGGCAAAGATGATGTAGTCCACATCCTGCGGCGCGTGCGTCCGCGACAGGTTTGCGGACAGGCCAGCCTCGGTCAGGGCTGCATTCAGCGGCCCTTCATATTCCTCCCAAGCGGCAGGTTTGGCAGAGAAAAGGATATTCAGCATTAGCGTGGCCTATGGATATGGGCGCTCTGAACAAGGCCAAAGGCCACCAGCAGGACAAGCATGGCAGACCCGCCATAGCTGACCAGCGGCAAAGGCACACCGACGACAGGGGCAAGGCCCATCACCATCGCCATGTTCACAGCAAAAAAGAGAAAGAAGGTCATCGCGACACCAAGTGTCAGCAAAGAGGCAAAGCGGTCGCGGTTGCCTATCGCCGAAATGATGCAGAAAACGACAATTAGCAGATAGAGCACCAGCAGGGTGAAAGCACCGACAAAGCCGAATTCCTCGGCCAAGGTCGTGAAGATAAAATCGGTATGCTTTTCGGGCAGGAAATTCAGCCGCGATTGTGTGCCTTGCATGAAACCCCGTCCGGTCCACCCACCAGAGCCAAGCGCAATCTTGGCCTGCGTGATGTGATAGCCTGCGCCCAAGGGATCATTGGCAGGGTCCAGAAAGGTGTCAATCCGGCGATACTGGTAATCCTGCAAAAGCTGCCACGGCGTGCCGCGGCTTTGAAGTGCGGCGACAATGGCGGCGATCCCGCCCCCGCCGACGGTTGCAAAATAGGCCCAATGCACCCCTGCAAGGAACATCACCGTGGCACCACCGATGAGCAGTAAAAGTGCTGTCCCCAAATCCGGCTGACGCAAAACCAGCAGTGTTGGCACGACAATGATAACCACCGGCACGACCACCCAAAGCGGATGCGAGGTTTTCTTGTTGGGTAGCCAGTCATAATAGGCGGCGAGAAACATCACCAAGGTGATTTTCATCAACTCTGAAGGCTGCAAGCGCATGAAACCCAGATCAATCCAGCGCTGGGCGCCCATGCGCACCTCGCCGAAAAACTCAACGCCCAGCAGCAAAACCAACGATCCGCCATAGGCGACAAAGGCCATGTTGCGCCAGAACCAGATCGGCACCATCGCCACAATCAGCATCAAGACCATGCCAAGCGCAAAACGCTGCATCTGCGGTTCGACCCAAGGCGTCATCGACCCGCCTGCGACCGAATAAAGCATGAGAAAACCGGCACTTGCGACCGCAATGAGCAACAGAATAATCGCCCAGTTCAGGTGCAGCACCTTGCGAAATCCGGTCGGGACATACTTGGTGTTATACTCAAGATAGCTCATACGCGGCTGCGCCCTGTTGCACCCTGCGGAACACGGGCTTCAATCCGGCGTTGTTGCTCTGCGATGCGGTCACGCACTGCGGCGGGATAGGCCTCAAGCGGGGGCGGGCCGCCATATTGGGCCTGCAACAGAATATCACGCGCAATCGGTGCCGCAGCCGCCGATCCGCCACCGCCATGTTCCACGACGACCGATACGGCATAGCGCGGGTTGTCATAAGGCGCATAGCCCACAAAAAGTGCGTGGTCGCGGCGTTCCCACGGTAGATCTTCGTTGCGGGTCACACCGGCTGCGCGTTCCTCGGGCGTGATGCGGCGCACCTGACTGGTGCCTGTCTTGCCAGCCATCTTGTGCGCTTCGTCAATAATCCGCGATCCATAGGCAGTCCCGCGCCGGTGATTGCATACATCCTCCATCGACGCGCGAATACGGCGCAGGGTGTTTTCATTCAGCCCCAGACTATCGCCCAAACCGGAGGGTTGCTCGACACCGTCAATCAGTCGGATCAGGCGCGGTGTCACGACACGGCCCGTTGCAAGCCGCGCTGTCATCACGGCAAGCTGCAAGGGCGAGGACAGGACATAGCCCTGTCCGATCGAGGCGTTCACAGTATCGCCGATCCGCCATTCTTCGCCGCGCACGCGCGCTTTCCATTCCTTATCGGGTGCCAGCCCTTCGGCCACCGCCGAGAGCGGCAGATCATGGCGCACGCCCAAGCCCAGCTTGCGGGCCATCTCTGCCATCTTGTCGATACCGACGCGCTGGGCGATCTCATAATAGTAACAGTCGCAGCTTTGCTTGAGGCTTTCGTGCAG
>CAYZKE010000127.1:0-7975 GCA_964478505.1 uncultured Loktanella sp. | reverse complement strand
CTGAATGTTCACGGGGATCACGGGTAGATCAAATTTCCGCGCCAGCATCGCGGCTGACGCCATCCAGGGCCGTTCATGCAGGCGCAGCCCGCGCCGTTTGGCCAAACGTCCTGAGGGAAAGATAATGCCAAGCCGACCCGCTGCAGTAGCATTGCGGACATAGGACATGGTTGCGCGGGTTTTGGCATGGCTGCGCTTTTCTTTGCGCCATTCAACGGGAGCGATCATCGTCTCCATCTGCGGAAACACCCGCAGGATATCGCGATTGGCAAAGAAATAGGCATCAGGCCGCTTTGCCGCGATCAAGCCATGCAGGATGATCCCGTCGGCGATTCCTGTGGGGTGGTTGGCAACGATAAGCGCAGGCCCGTGGGTTGGAATATGCCCAAGGCCGCTGGCCGTCACCATTGTTGAGAGGCGCGCGGCCATTTGATCCATGATCTCGTTGGCGGGCGCGTCTTTCAGGGTTGTGGCGATTTCAACGGTTTTATCGTACCCCAGCAACCGGTGCAGGCAGCGTTTGGCAATACCTGTGCCAGGCCTGTCGCTATACAGCCAAGGTGCGCGTTCAGCGATCAGCGGTTCAATGCGGTGTTCCATTGCTTATCCTTGCGCTGCGTGATGTGACGTGACTACGACAAAATGACGAAGGCTTTGTAACGGCAATGACTTGCGTCAATGGGCCTGATCCTCGGCGACATTCAGCCTAGCACTCGTGTCACCATCTCGTTTGTATCGCCAGACAGTCCTGACGTTCCTGCGATGCGTTCCAATGCCACGCGTATTTTCCTCTGCCTCTCCATATCATAGCGTTTCCATGTATCAAAGGCCGTGATCATCCGTGCGGTTGTTTGCGGGTTCAGAGGATCAAGCTTGATCAGCCAATCGGCCAGCAGATCATACCCCGCGCCAGAGCGGTGATGGAACCCTGCCGTATTCCCGCGTAACCCGCCAAAGACCGCACGAAAGCGGTTCGGGTTCTTGATATCAAAATCAGGATGCGCAGTCAGTTTCTCTGCCGTGGCCGCCGCTAGTTCCGCGGGGGCAAGGCTGACCTGAAGCGCAAACCATTTATCCATGACAAGCCGGTCGTGCCCCCACTGCGCCGCAAAGGCCGCCAGTTCGTTTTCGCCTTTCGCGATTTGCAGCAATGCGCGTAACGCGCCCAGTTGCTGTGTCATATTGTCGGCTTTGGCGAATTGTTGCGCTGCAGCTTTGCCGCCATCAAGTTTGCTTTGCAGCGCCAATACCGCATTACCCAAAGCGCGTTTGCCTGCGGGTTCCGCATCAGGCGTATAGGGGCCATCCACGGACATATCGGCATAAATGCGGGGCAGGGTGTCTTGCAGATGTTGGGCGATGTGCAGCTTCAGCGTTTCATGTATATCGTTGATCACTGCGGGGTCGGGGGTGTGGCCTGTGTCAAACAGTGCCTGTGCGGTGTCCTCTTCGCTGGGCAGGCGCAGGACCAGCGCGCGGAACGCAGGATCCAGTGTGTCATCGCGCAGCACGGCTGCAAGGCCGTCAAGGAAGCCCGCGTCAGGGATGGCGTTATCGCAGACCATACGCATGAGCAGGTCTTGCGCCAATGTGCGGCCCGCGTCCCAGCGGTTGAACGGATCGGTGTCGTGGGCCAGCAGGAAGGCGCGTTCGGCGTTTGTCTTGTCATGTTTGACAATCACGGGGGCCGAGAAATTGCGCAGAATGGACGCCGTCGGCCTGCTGGACAGCCCCTCAAAGCTGAAGGTCTGTTCCGCTTGCGTCATTTCCAGAACAGTGGTCGGCACCACCTCTGCACCGTTTTCATTGAGCAGCCCCACAGCGATCGGCAGCACGAGCGGTTCTTTCGTATCTTGACCGGGCGTTGGCGGCGTTTCCTGCCGCAGATGCAGCTGATACGTGCCATCCGCGTAGCTTTCATTCACGATCAGGCGCGGTGTACCGGCCTGACTGTACCACCGTGCGAACTGGGATAGGTCGCGTCCGGTGACGTCTTCGAACACGCGCAGCCAGTCTTCGATGGTGGCGGCATCGCCATCGTGTCGGTCGAAATAAAGATCAAGCGCTTTGGCATAGTCCGCATCGCCCACCAGAAGCTTCAGCATGCCAATGACTTCCGCGCCTTTCTCGTAAACGGTGGCTGTGTAGAAATTGTTGATCTCGACAAAACTGTCCGGACGGACCGGATGCGCCAAGGGGCCGTTGTCTTCGCGGAACTGATGCGCGCGCAGGACCATGGCATCGTCAATCCGTTTGACCGCGTGACTGCGCATATCGCCGGTGAACTGCTGGTCGCGGAACACCGTCAAACCTTCTTTCAGGCAAAGCTGGAACCAGTCACGGCAGGTGATCCGGTTGCCTGTCCAGTTGTGGAAATATTCATGGGCAATGATCGCCTCGATCCGCTCGAAATCCGCATCTGTGGCGGTTTCGGGCGAGGCAAGCACGGCAGAAGCATTGAAGATGTTCAGACCCTTGTTCTCCATTGCGCCCATGTTGAAATCATCGACCGCGACGATGTTGAACAGATCAAGATCGTATTCGCGGCCATAGACATCTTCATCCCACGCCATGGATTTTTTCAGCGCTTCCATGCCAAAGGCGCGCTTGGCCTCATCACCACCGGGGCGGACCCAGATGTTCAGGTCAACCTTGCGGCCAGACTGGGTGGTAAAACTGTCGGACATAGCGACCAAATCACCGGCAACAAGCGCAAAAAGATATGCAGGCTTAGGCCATGGATCGTGCCATTCGGCCCAACCCTCACCTTGTGCAACAGGGTTCCCGTTCGAGAGCAGCACCGGCAGATCGCCCTCGATCCGGACAGTGAATACAGCCATCACATCGGGGCGGTCGGGGTAGTAGGTAATCTTGCGAAAACCCTCGGCCTCGCATTGGGTGCAATACATGCCGTTGGACATATAGAGCCCTTCAAGCGATGTGTTGGTGCTGGGGCTGATCTCGACCTCGGCTTCAAAGACAAAGGGGGCATCGGGTGCATTATAGCGCAGGCCCTCGGCGCTGAGATCGGGGGTAATCGGTGCGCCGTCAATCCTGGCGCCGATAAAGCGCAGGTCTTGCCCATGCAGAAAGAATTCCTTGCTGGTGGCATCCGGGTTTGGCCGGAACGCGATGCGCGAGATGACACGGGTGTCGGTCGCGCCCAGTTTGAACGTCAGATGGACACTGTCGACCAGATAGGCCGGCGGGGTGTAATCGGACAGATAGATCGTCTGTGGGGCCGGGTTTTTCATGGTGGTATCCTTACTGGTTTGTCCAAAGCTAGGACGCCAAGTGCGGATGTTCCACCGTCAATCGGGTGCAACAAAATTTTTGATAATCCCCAGTGTCGCTATATCTTTATGTCATGCCAAAAATGCGCCGCAAAGCTGATCTGCCCCAAAAAACCTGTGCCACCTGTGGCAGGCCTTTTGCATGGCGGAAGAAATGGGCCAAGGTGTGGGACGAGGTCCGCTATTGCTCGGATCGCTGCAAATCGGGCCGTACGGCCGCGCCCCGCTGAATTGCGCGCAGAAATCTTGCCGCTGTTTGTTGCCTATCGGAAACTTTCGCACTAACTCGTTGCGCGCAGGCATGTGTGTGCCGCCGTATGCAGACCGCTGAGGGGAATTTGTTATGACAGACCGCATTGAAAAGCACGGGCTTAAGGTGGCCGCAGAGCTTGCCGATTTTATCGACGCACGCGCGCTTGAAGGAACGGGCCTCTCGAGTGACCAATTCTGGAAAGGCTTTGCCGGATTGGTCGAGAAGATGACCCCGCGCAACCGTGCTGCATTGGCCAAGCGTGATGAACTGCAAGAAATGATCGACGCCTGGCATGTGGCCCGTCGTGGCGTGCAGCTGGACCGGACCGAATATGAGGCGTTCCTGCGCGAGATCGGGTATCTGGTCCCTGAAGGGGATGACTTCACAATTGAAACCGAAAACGTCGATCCCGAAATTGCGACGGTTCCCGGCCCCCAGCTTGTTGTGCCGATCACCAACGCGCGCTTTGCGCTGAACGCCGCCAATGCCCGCTGGGGCAGCCTTTATGATGCGTTCTACGGCACGGACGCGATGGGCGTGCAGCCCCCGAAAGGCCCCTATGACCGCGGCCACGGTGCCCGTGTTGTGGCCCGTGCCCGCGTCTTTCTTGATGAGGCTTTTCCGATTGTCGGGACCAGCCACGCTGATGTGTCGCGCTACTATGTCCACGACGGCGCTTTACTGGTGGATGACCAGCCGCTGCGCGAGCCCGAGAGATTCGTAGGCTACCGTGGCAACCCCAAAGCACCGGATGCGATTGTGCTGCGCAACCACGGCCTTCACGTGGAATTGGTCTTTGACCGCGCACACCCGATTGGTAGCCGTGATCAGGCGCTGCTGGCCGATGTGCGATTGGAAAGTGCTGTTTCTGCGATCATGGATTGCGAAGACAGTGTGGCTTGTGTGGACGCAGAAGACAAAGTCGAAGCCTACGCCAACTGGCTTGGCCTGATGCAAGGCAACCTGACGTCCGAGTTCGAAAAAGGCGGAAAGACGATGACCCGCCGTCTGGCTGACGACATCACCTATACTGCTGCGGGCGGGGGCGAACTGACCCTGAAAGGCCGCGCGCTCTTGTGGATCCGCAACGTGGGTCACCTGATGACGAACCCGGCAATCCTCGACGCCAACGGCGATGAGGTGTTCGAGGGGCTGATGGACGCGATGATCACCGTGATGATCGCGATGCATGACCTCAAGCGCGATGGCGGCAACTCGGCCCTTGGCTCGGTCTATGTCGTAAAACCCAAGATGCATGGCCCCGATGAAGTGGCCCTGACAAATGACATCTTTGAAATGGTCGAGGATGCGTTGGGCCTGCCGCGCGACACCGTCAAGATCGGCATCATGGATGAGGAACGTCGCACGACGGTCAACCTGAAAGAATGTATCCGTGCGGCGAAATCACGTGTGGCCTTTATTAACACAGGTTTCCTTGATCGTACCGGTGATGAAATCCACACCTCGATGGAGGCGGGGCCGTTCAGCCGTAAGGACTTTATCAAGCGCAAACAGTGGATTGGCGCCTATGAGGACCAGAACGTGGATATCGGTCTGGAATGTGGTTTCTCCGGCAAGGCGCAGATCGGCAAAGGCATGTGGGCCATGCCCGATATGATGGCGGCGATGCTGGAACAAAAAATTGCGCATCCGCAATCCGGTGCAAACTGCGCGTGGGTGCCCAGCCCGACAGCGGCAACACTGCATGCGCTGCACTATCACAAGGTTGACGTGATGGCGGTGCAGGACAAGCTGCGCAAAGGCGGACGCCGCGCCTATGTGTCTTCTATTCTGGATATTCCTTTGGCACAGTATCAGCGCTGGACAGACGCGCAGAAGATCAAGGAAGTGGAAAACAACGCCCAAGGTATTCTGGGCTATGTCGTGCGCTGGATTGATCAGGGCGTGGGCTGTTCCAAGGTGCCGGACATCAACAACGTCGGCCTGATGGAAGACCGCGCCACCTGCCGGATTTCCAGCCAAGCGCTGGCCAACTGGCTGCACCATGATGTTGTGAGTGAAGAACAGGTGATGGAGGCCATGCGCAAGATGGCGGCTGTGGTCGATGAGCAGAACGCAGGCGATCCGGCCTATCGTCCGATGGCCCCCGAATATAACGGGATTGCATTTCAGGCCGCCTGTGATCTGGTGTTCAAAGGTCGCATCCAGCCGTCAGGCTATACCGAACCTGTGCTGCACCAGCGCCGGTTGGAGCTCAAGGCGCAGCGCAACCACTAAGCTCTGAAAGGGGAGTTTTAAAATGGCTGAAATCTCGGCAAACAAAGCCCGTACGATCATCCGCAAGGCGCTCGCTAAAGGTGACGAAATGGGGTTCAAACCGCTTTCCGTTGTGATCCTTGATGCGGGCGGGCATGTGAAAGCGTTCGAACGCGCTGACGGAGCCGCGCCTGGACGTTTCGGGATCGCCCATGGCAAGGCCTATGGATCGGTCATGCTTGGCATGGCGGGCACCGCCCAAATGGCGCGCGCTGAGCAGCAGGCCTATTTCATGGCCGCTGTGAATGGTGTTTATGGCGGGCAGGTCGTGCCTGTGCCCGGTGGCGTTCTTGTCCGTGACAAACGCGGTGCTGTGATCGGCGCCGTTGGTGTCACCGGCGATACCTCGGACAACGACGTGATTGCCGCAATGGCAGGGATCGAGGCCGCAGGCCTGATCGGTGAGGCCTGATTTTCGTCAAAGCCCCGAAAATTTCGCATATGCTGCCGAAAAAAGCGGCATATGCGCCATAATCAGCGTTTCAGCACGCCGGACCATCTTTCAAACCCGCTGCAGAAACGCTAGTTTCTCGGCGAACTGAAGGGAAACCACATGGCGCGTCCTGTTGTTGGCATTATCTCGAATTCACATCTGATCAATGACCAGTATCTCGTGCAGGGTGCGGGTGCGATGAACGTGCAGGCTTTGTCGCGGGTGTCCGGAGTTGTGCCGGTCATCATTCCTGTCGAGCCTGATCTGGTCCATATCGAGGAATTGATGACATCCTGCGACGGGTTCTTTTTCCCCGGCGGGCGGCCGAACGTGCACCCCGAGGAATATGGCGAAGAAGAAACCGAGGCACATGGCACATTCGAGCGGAACCGTGACCGTCTGACCCTGCCGCTGATCCGCGCTTGTGTGGCACGTGGCCAACCGGTCATGGGCGTCTGCCTTGGTTTTCAGGAAATGAATGTCGCGATGGGCGGCTCACTTTATCCTGAAATCCGCGATCTGCCCGGCCGGGATAACCACCGGATGCCCCCTGATGGGACATTGGAAGAAAAGTTCGAACTGCGCCACGAGGTCACGCTGACCGAAGGCGGGCCGTTTCACCGGCTGTTCGGCCGTCACAAGGTCATGACCAACACATTGCACGGGCAGGGTATCAAAGAACCGGGGCCACGTATTGTGATCGACGGTCACGCGCCCGATGGCACGCCCGAGGCGATTTATGTCAAAGATGCACCGGGGTTCACCATGTCGGTGCAATGGCACCCTGAATGGAATGCGGCCGATGATCCGGTATCGCGGCCGCTGTTTGAGGCCTTTGGCGATGCCTGCCGCGCATGGGCTTCCGGAGGGCTGCGCAAAGCTGGCTGACTGATTTCGATCAATCAGGCGTCACGTGCTCTTTGCTATGGTCCCACCAGCAGCAAGGAGCATCACAATGAATATTCTGATCGCCTACGCCTCGACCGAGGGGCAAACCCGAAAAATCGCACGTTATGCCGCCGATTATCTGAACGGGAAGGGGCATACTGTTGAACTTGTAGGCGCTGAAGACGCCAAAGACGCGGAGCTTGCCCGTTTCGATGCGGTCTTGCTCGCGGGCTCGGTTCATGCGGGCAAATATCAAAAACCGCTGGTGGCCTTGGCCAAGAATAAAGCGCGTGATCTGGCACACGTGCGATCTGCTTTTATGTCAGTCTCATTGGCCGCTGCCGGTGATGACCCCGATGACTGGCAAGGCTTGTCGGACTGCGTGGCACGCTTTGCGGAAAAGACAGGCTGGACACCCCCGACCGTGATGCATGTCGCAGGGGCGTTCCGTTTCTCGGAATATGATTTCTTCAAATCATGGGCAATGCGTTGGATCGCAGCAACAAAAGACCAAGAGGTGAAGCCGGGGCAGGACAAGGAATACACCGACTGGGCGGCCCTGAAAAAGACGCTCGATGAGTGGCTGGCAGGCGGGTAAGCCCCGCCCGCGCCTTATAAAATCAAGTCAAAGGTCTTGATCAGCGGCAATTCCCGCGCACGCGTGCCTGTCAGATCGAACAAAGCGTTCCCCAAAGCAGGCATGGATGGCGGCGTGCCGGGTTCACCTGCCCCGCCCATGAAGGGGTTGGTTTCCAGCAGGCGCACTTCGAATTCCGGCACCGTGTGCATCCGCATCGCGTCATAGTCATAGAAGTTGCCTTGCTCGACCAT
>CAYZKE010000126.1:5851-7992 GCA_964478505.1 uncultured Loktanella sp. | reverse complement strand
TTAAGCGTCATGGCGGGCCTCTTGCGTTATCAAGCTGGCGTGTTGATGGCCCAGCCTGCGCGCAGGTGCAATGGGCCTCAGAATTCCATAAAGGCGTTTTCAATCACTTTCAGGGCACCAGAACCGTTTACAATCGCCAGATCAAACCGCACATCGGTCAGTTGTCCGCGCGGCTCATTAGAAAGAAACTCGCCCGCACTTGCCACAATCCGCGCCATTTGGCGATGCCCCAGCCGCGCAGCGGCCGTCGCAAAATTCTTGCTTTTCTTGACCTCGATGAAGACCACCGTGTCTCCATCGCGGGCGATCAGGTCAATTTCGCCGGCCTTTCCGCGCCAGCGCCGCGCGGCAATCGCATGATGTCGCCTGGCATAGTCACTGGCGACAATATCCTCCGCCGCCAATCCCGCATGATATCCGACAGATCCGCTCATTCATCATCACCTAACTGCAAGGCAATCTGGTAAACCTGCCGACGCGGCAGGCCCAACGCGCCGGCCACAACCGTCGCCGCATCTTTCACACGCATTGTTTTCATCGCCTCACGCAGCGCCCCGTCAATATCGTCATCAGCTACCTCAACGGCACCAGCACGGCCAACGAGTACAACGAGTTCACCTTTGACCGACCGCTCAGCAAAATCATCCGCAAGCGTCGCAAGCGACCCGCGCGTGATCTCTTCAAACTTTTTCGTCAATTCACGGCAAACCACCGCTTCCCGTTCATCCCCCAGAATATCGCGCAAATTAGCTAACATTTCCCCAACGCGTTTCGGGCTTTCGTAAAATACCAAGGTGAACGGGATATCCCTCAGTGCCGCGATTTCATTTTCACGCTGTTTCTTGCCTGCGGGGAGAAAGCCGACAAACGCAAAGCGGTCCGTGGCCAGCCCCGACACCGTCAAGCCTGCCAGCACAGCCGAAGCCCCCGGTGCGGTCGTCACCTCCACCCCCTCTTTGATGGCGGCGCGGCCCAATTCATACCCCGGATCAGCCACCAAAGGTGTGCCCGCCTCGGAGACGTAAGCCACTGATTTTCCAAACTTCATATCCGCAACCAGTCGTGCGACAGCCCCTTCACCACTGTGATCGTGAAACGCCACAACCTTGCGCCCATTGAGCGGCACCCCGTGAATTTCCATCAACTTGCGCGCTGTCCGCGTATCCTCGGCGGCAATCAAATCGGCGGACGCCAGAATATCCAGCGCGCGCAACGTGATGTCGCGCGCAGACCCGATTGGCGTGGCCACGAAATACAGACCGGCAGAGAGTGGCTTGCTTATAAAATTCATCTCTGGACCCGCTGGCCCCCTGCTTTATGATGGACCTCAACATCGCGGCGGGACATGAGGCCTCGGCCAACTGCCGTTCGCGCGAAACAGGAGGAATACCACGCATGTTTGCTCGTTTCAGCAACGCCCGCAAGTCGCTCGCGCGCTTTTTTGCATTTACCGGCCTGCTTTGGCTGGCTGCCTGTGATGTCACTTTGGCACCTGATGCCAATGTTGGCCGCACAATCAACCCCAATGCGCCGATCGAAGTGGCCCTGCTGGTGCCTGGTGGTTCAGCACAGGAAACCGACAACCAACTGGCGCGGAATTTTGAAAATGCGGCCCGCCTTGCGATTGCAGACCTGCAAGGTGCAACTATTGACCTGCGTGTCTACAACACCGCCGGTGGCAACCCGCAGCAGGCCGCTCTGGCCGCTACGCAAGCTGTCAACGAAGGGGCAAAGATCATTATCGGGCCGCTTTATGGCGAGGCCGCAAACGCCGCGGGCGTTGCCATCGCAGGCCGGAATGTGAACGTGCTTGCCTTCTCGAACAACAGCGCCTTCGCAGGTGGCAACGTGTTCATTCTGGGGCCGACATTCGACAATACGGCGGATCGTCTTGTCCAGTTTGGCACGCGTCAGGGCATCAGCCGCTACTTTGTCGTCCATGGCGATGATCTGCCGGGTCGCGTTGGCCGCGATGCAATCACCTCGGCGATCCAACGAAACGGTGGGGAAATCTCTGGCGTCGATAGCTACCAGCTGTCGCAGCAAGGCATATTTACGGCCACGCGCCGGATTGTGTCCAATGTGCGCAGTTCGGGCGCGCAGGGCGTCTTTACCACGGCCAGCGCAAATGCCGATTTGCC
>CAYZKE010000126.1:4127-5751 GCA_964478505.1 uncultured Loktanella sp. | reverse complement strand
AATGGCCTTAACCAGCGCGGCCTTGCCGTTGCTACATTTCAAAACAATCAGGTTGTAATCCTTGACCAAGCCCCAAGAAGTTTTGGCACCCCAGGCCTCTGAACGCACACCAGCATCAGCACAAAGCACGCCGGACAGTTTGATCTGTCCGGCGTCCGTCATTTTTGACAACAACGCGGTGCAAGCCCAGATCGACGCGGCAATCGCCACCGCGTCATCCGAACGCGACATCCGCGCCGCGACCGTTGCCACATTGTCCCAAGCGCGCCGTAACGGCATGGCCCAGATCGCGGCCGCCTTCGCGGCACAGCCTTTCGCATCGCGCCCCACGACCCGCGCCTATAGCTGGCTGACCGACCAGATCGTGCAGACGGTGATGGACGTTGCACAAAAGCACCTGCACCCCCTTCCAAACCCCACCGAAGGCGAGCGTTTATCGCTAATCGCTGTGGGCGGATATGGCCGGGGCGAGATGGCACCCTATTCGGATGTCGATCTGCTCTTTCTTACGCCCTACAAAATCACGCCTTGGGCGGAGAGCGTCATCGAATCCATGCTGTATATGCTATGGGATCTGAAACTGAAGGTCGGACACGCCAGCCGCACGGTCAAAGACTGCCTGCGTCTGGCGAAAGAAGATTACACGATCCGCACCTCGCTTGTGGAATACAGGTATCTGGCCGGCGATGCCGATCTCGCGGCGAAACTCGGCCAACGCCTCTGGACCGACCTCTTCAAAACAACCGCCAGTGATTTTATCGAAGCCAAGCTGGAAGAACGCGCCACGCGCCACCGCAAGCAGGGCGGGCAGCGCTACGTCGTCGAACCCAATGTGAAAGAAGGCAAGGGCGGGCTCCGTGATCTGCAATCCCTGTTCTGGATCAGCAAATACATCAACGGTGTGAAAGACGCGGCCGATCTGGTCAATCTGGGGGTCTTTACAGCCGAAGAATTTGAAACCTTTGTCACCGCAGAAGATTTTCTTTGGGCGGTCCGCTGCCATTTGCACCTGATCGCAGGGCGCCCTGTCGACCAGTTGACCTTTGACATGCAGGTTCAGGTGGCAGACGCGATGGGATACACAGACCACGGCGGCCGCCGCGGCGTTGAACACTTCATGCAGGCCTATTTCCGGCAGGCCACCCATGTGGGCGAACTGACGCGGATCTTCCTGACGGCACTTGAAGCCAACCACACCAAGCAAGAACCCGTGCTTGTGCGACTTCTCGCGCGGCGCAAGAAAGCAAAGCCACCCTACGCGATCAAACAGAACCGGCTGACGATTGCCAACGAGCGGGATTTCTTTGCCGACAAGGTGAACATGCTTCGGATCTTCGAAGAGGCGCTGCGCACGGGCACACTACTGCATCCTGATGCGATGCGGCTGATCTCGGCCAATCTGCACCGGATCGACGAAGACCTGCGCAACGACAAAGAGGCGCGGCGGATCTTCCTTGATCTGCTGCTGAAGCACGGCAATCCCGAACGGGCGTTGCGACGGATGAACGAATTGGGGGTGCTGGCCGCATTCATCCCCGAATTCGCGCCCATCGTCGCGATGATGCAGTTCAACATGTACCACCACTACACGGTGGACGAACACACGATCCAATGCATCAGCAAC
>CAYZKE010000126.1:0-4027 GCA_964478505.1 uncultured Loktanella sp. | reverse complement strand
GAAATCGTCGCCAAAGAGGCGCTGAAAGACAAAGACAAGATCAAGAAACGCGAACGCGCCTTCCGCGTCCCGACGACCATTAGCTTCGATAATGAAGGGTCCGAAATCTATACGATCATCGAGGTCGACACGCGCGACCGGCCGGGGCTGCTCTATGACCTGACGCGCACGCTGGCGAACAATCACGTCTATATCGCGTCAGCCGTGATCGCGACCTACGGCGAGCAGGTCGTCGATACCTTCTATGTCAAAGACATGGTCGGGCTGAAATACTACAACGAGGCCAAGCGCGCATCACTGGAACGCAAACTGCGCGAGGCCATCGTCCAAGGCGCCGAGCAGGCGGTGGCAGGATGAAACCCATCCGCTTGATGGCTGGTTTTTTCACCGTCGGCATCTGGACACTGCTTAGTCGTGTCATGGGTTTTGTCCGCGACATCATGATCGCGGCCTACCTTGGCACCGGCCCCGTGGCCGAGGCATTCTTGGTGGCTTTCTCGCTGCCCAATCTCTTCCGCCGCTTTTTTGCCGAAGGCGCGTTCAACATGGCCTTTGTGCCGATGTTTTCCAAGAAAGTCGAAGCCGGAGAAGACGCCCATCGCTTTGCCCAGGATGCATTTGTCGGCCTTGCGGGCGTGTTGACAGTTTTCACGGTGATCGGCGTGATCTTCATGCCCGCGCTTGTGACATTGATGGCCAGCGGGTTCTTAGGCACCGAGCGTTTTGATCTGGCTGTCTATTACGGCCGGATTGCCTTTCCCTATATCCTTTTCATCTCGCTGACAGCGCTGATGTCGGGGGTCCTCAATGCCGTGGGCCGGTTTACAGCCGCCGCCGCCGCGCCTGTCCTGCTGAATGTTATCTTCATCGTGGCGCTGATCATCACCGGCTTGACCGGCGATTATACTGCCCCCGATGCCCAATCCACCATCGGTCAGTCCCTTGCAGTGGCCGTGCCAATCGCCGGTCTTGCCCAGCTTGCGCTGGTCTGGGTCGCTGCCAAGCGTGCCGGCTATGCCCTGCGCCCGGGCATGCCCAAGCTCACACCGGAACTCAAACGCCTCGCGGTTATCGCAGCCCCTGCCGCACTTGCGGGCGGCGTCGTGCAGATTAATCTTCTGGTCGGTCGCCAAGTCGCCAGCTTCTTTGAAGGCGCTGTTGCTTGGCTGAACTACGCCGACCGTCTCTATCAATTACCTCTCGGCGTGGTGGGCATCGCGATTGGTGTCGTCTTGCTGCCCGATCTGTCGCGCCGCCTGCGCGCGGGTGACGACGCAGGGGGACAAGACGCCTTCAACCGTGCCTCTGAGATCAGCCTTGCGCTGACCATCCCCGCCTCTGTCGCACTTATGGCGATCCCCATCCCGCTCGTCAGTGTCCTTTTCGAACGCGGCGCCTTTACCAGCGACGATACCGCCGCGACTGCTCTGGCCGTCGCGGTCTACGGTCTGGGCCTGCCTGCCTTTGTGCTGCAAAAGACCCTTCAACCGCTCTTCTTTGCCCGCGAAGACACCAAACGACCGTTCTATTACGCCCTTGCCGCCATGGTCCTGAATGCAGCACTGGCCATCGGACTATCACCACAGATCGGTTTTATTGCGGCGGCCATTGGCACGTCCCTCACAGGCTGGGCGATGGTTATCATGCTGATGCGCGGCGCGCGGACCATGGGCGACGCTGGCAAATTCGACGCGCGTTTCAAGAAACGGTTGGGCCGGATCATTCTGTCAGCACTTGCAATGGGGGCGATCCTCTTTGCAAGTGCTGCGGTGATGACGCATTTCTTTGGCATCGCAACACTGCGCTATCTGGCCCTACTCGTCTTGGTGCTGATCGGTATGGTCAGCTACTTTGGCATCGGTCACCTGCTGGGCGCGTTCAAACTGTCCGAGTTCAAACGCAACCTGCGCCGCTAGGACCGTTCCCGCATCCGGCGCACAAGGCTGGCCCACCCGCCGGGTGCCAGAAGTGTCGAGAGTACGAAACCCGTCACAAAACCGGCGAGCTCTGAAATCCACTGGCTGTTGCCGCCGAAGATCAGACCGAAGATCAGCTGGATCGCCAAGAGAAACCCGATCAGCCGAAACGCCATGATCTGGTTCTCTCCGGCGCTTCCAAGCCGCAGCCACAACACATAGGTATAGGCACCGATGAGACCATAAACCGGTGTAAAGGCCCCAATGAGCAATGTGTTGTCACCCGCCAGCAGTCCGAAAACAACCGCACCGGCAATGCTGGTGACAACATAGACAACCAGCACTTTGAGCGATCCGTAATACTCTGCTGTGAACTTCCCCAAAGCGAGGACCAAAGCCGCACAAAACGCCATCTGGATCAGATCACCATTGATAAAGGTGTAGGTGACGAACCGCTTGAGCATATCAAGGCTGTAGTCCCCGCTCACCAGCACACGGTCCAGCACCGCAGGGGCAAAGCCGAATTCCTCAATCGCGGCAAGCCGCCAGCCCAGACCGCGCGGGCCACCGATGATCCCCGCATTCGCAAGCTGAAAGACAACTTCGATCCCGACAATCGCAAGCGCCAGTATGACCACCACAACAGGCAAAGTATTGAACGGGCTTTCGGGCTTCATAGCGGTCTCGCTGCAGAGTTGAAGTTGACGGGTCTGTCTGGCATGGGTATGCGACCCTTGCCCCGAAATCCAGACCGGACATTGCACCATGAGCCAAACATCATTTACACCGCGCGTCTTCTCGGGGATCAAACCCTCCGGCGGGCTGACGCTTGGCAACTATTTGGGCGCGATCAAACGCTTTGTGGGTATGCAAGGACAAATGGAGACGATCTATTGCGTCGTCGACATGCACGCAATCACCGTCTGGCAAGACCCCAAAGAGCTTGCAAATATGACACGCGAGGTGGCCGCGGGTTACCTTGCTGCAGGGCTCGACCCCAGCCAGTCCATTCTGTTCAACCAAAGCCAGGTTGCAGCCCATGCCGAACTGGGGTGGATTTTCAACTGTGTGGCCCGTGTCGGCTGGATGAACCGCATGACACAGTTCAAGGACAAGGCAGGCAGCAACGCCGAGAAAGTCTCGCTGGGCCTCTATGCCTATCCGGCGCTGATGGCCGCCGACATTCTGCTTTATCACGCCACGCACGTGCCCGTGGGCGAGGACCAGAAACAACATGTTGAGCTGACCCGCGACATCGCCGCGAAGTTCAACCATGACTTTAAAACCGATTTCTTCCCGCTGACCGAACCGGTCATCGAAGGACCCGCCATGCGCATTATGAACCTGCGTGACGGGACCAAGAAAATGTCAAAGTCGGGCGAAAGCGACATGGAACGCATCAACATGACCGATGATGCCGACAAGATCGCCAAGAAGTTCAAGAAGGCAAAGACCGATCCCGAACCGCTGCCCGAAACCGTCGAGGGGCTCAAAGACCGCCCCGAAGCGCGCAATCTGGTCGAGATTTACGCGGCCCTGAATGACATGACCCCAGAGGCCGTCATCGCAGAATACCCCGGTGCGGGCTGGGGCACGTTCAAACCTGCGCTGGCCGATCTGGCGGTCGCGAAACTCGCGCCAATTTCGGACGAAATGGCACGCTTCATGGCTGATCCGGCAGAGATCGACCGGATCCTCGGCGAAGGCGCGGAAAAAGCACGGGCCATCGCCAACCCGATCCTGCGTGATTGCTATGATATCGTGGGGCTGCTGCGCAGCTGAAGCAAAACGGAGCGCGGTAGCTGTGCGGTCTTGTTTCAACAGGTCGCCGCGACACACGCCTCCGCTTTCTCTGGTAGGGCCTGATATTGCAGGACCTTTGAAAGGCAGACCTGATGCTGACGGATTGGTCCTATCCGCGCCACGTATTGAAAGCAGGCTATTGCGTGACAGTTGCGTCAGACAACAAACTGTCGATTTGCCGTGTGATCTGATCCGAAAGCGGATTTACGCGGGAGGCAAAGGTATCGACAACCTGACCCTGCCGATCCAGCAATACCTTGTTGAAATTCCATCTTGGCGTAAATCCAACCTCTTGACGGAGTGACTGA
>CAYZKE010000125.1:0-8111 GCA_964478505.1 uncultured Loktanella sp. | reverse complement strand
CGGCCACCGTCGAAGATCCAGCGGCGATCGCAGCCCAACTCGCCCGCCACCCCGATCCCTGCGCCATCATCAACGCCGATCCCGGCCCAGATCCTGATATTTCCATGATGGTCACCCAAGAAAAACCACCATGGACCGGTGGTGGGGCCAAATACGCAATCCCTGCGGTGCTGGAGGAAGTCAAAAAACACAAAACCACCCTGATCTTCCACAACACCCGCGCACAGGCCGAGATTTTCTTTCACAACCTCTGGCTCGCCAATACCGACGACCTGCCCATCGGCATCCACCACGGCAGCCTTGCCCGCGAACAACGCGAACGGGTTGAGGCCGCGATGGTCGCAGGGCAGTTGCGCGCCATCGTCTGCACAGGTTCGCTTGATCTTGGCATCGACTGGGGCGACGTTGATCTGGTCATACAGGTCGGCGCGCCCAAGAACGTCAAACGGCTCGTACAACGCATCGGACGTGCGAACCATCGCTACAATGCGCCCTCCAAGGCGCTCTTGGTGCCGGCGAACCGCTTTGAGGTCGTCGAATGCGTCGCCGCGCTTGAGGCTGTCAAAGCCCATGACCTTGACGGTGACCCCAAAGGTGCTGGCCCCCGTGACGTGCTGTGTCAGCATATCCTGATCACCGCCTGTGCCGGACCGTTCGACGCAGATGCGCTTTTCCGCGAAATCAAAACCGTCGGCGCCTACCGCGATCTGTCGCGCGCGGGTTTTGATGATTGCCTCGATTTCTGCGCCACCGGCGGCTACGCCCTGCGCGCCTATGACAAGTGGAAACGTCTGCTGCAAACCGCAGACGGGCGCTGGCAGTTGCGCGACCCGCGCGCGGCACAACGTATCCGTATGAACATCGGAACCATTCAGGATACCGACACCCTCAAGGTCCGCATGAAGGGCAATTACAAACCCTTGGGTGAGGTCGAAGAGGCTTTTGCCGCCACCCTGACCCCCGGCGATACTTTTCTGATCGGCGGACAAGTTGTCCGCTACGAGAACCTGAAGGAAATGACAGTCGAGGTATCGCGCCGCGCTGACAAGACGCCGAAAATCGCCACCTTCATGGGCACAAAATTTGCCAATTCTACGCAGCTCTCGCAGCGCATCCTGCGCATGTTCGCGCAACCCGATTGGCCGGAACTGCCCGCACATACCGCCGAATGGCTGGGTCTGCAGCGCAAGTTTTCCAAATTGCCCGAGGCTGACCGTATCCTTGTCGAGAGCTTTCCGCACGAAGGGCGCCATCATCTGTGCATCTACGGGTTTGCGGGTCGTAACGCGATGCAGACGCTGGGGATGCTCGTCACCCAGCGCATGGAAGAGCTGAACCTGCATCCCATGGGTTTTGTCGCAACGGACTATGCCACACTGATCTGGGGCCTTGATCCTGTCACGGACCCGACCCCCTTGCTGCAACCCGACAATATGCGCGCGGATTTTGAAACGTGGTTGTCTGGCAATGCGGTGATGAAACGCACCTTCCGTGGTGCGGCCACGATTGCCGGTCTGATTGAACGCAACCTGCCCCAAGCGCGCAAGAGCGGGCGACAGGCCACGTTTTCCTCCGACATCCTTTATGACACCCTTTCGAAATACGATCCCGATCACCTGATGCTGCGCATCACCCGCGAAGAGGCGATTCGCGGGCTGGTCGATTTTGGCCGCATCGAGGAAATGCTCAAACGCACCGCAGGCCGCATCGACCACCTGATCCTCGACCGCGTCACACCGCTGTCACTGCCAATGTTCCTCGAACAGGGCCGGATCGCGGTTGCGGGCGCAGGTCAGGAACGCCTGATGGAAGAAGAGGCCGCCCGCCTGATGGCCGCCGCCGGTGTATCATCGCTTTGACTCTTGAACTCACATACGACTTGCCGCAAGAACAGAGCATGAACGCGTACAACTTCGATTTCTGCGGCACCCGATGCAGTGCCCTGCCCTCAGGCGCGCTGCACCTGCCCGCGCATCACGTGCTCTGTGTTTCCGACCTGCATTTGGGGAAATCCGAACGGATCGCACGGCGCAGTGGCGTGATGCTGCCCCCTTATGAGGTGCAAGAGACCTTGCAAAGGCTGGCAACAGATATCGACGCCACCCGGCCCCATCAGGTCATATGCCTTGGCGACAGTTTCGACGATCTTGATGCTGCAAGCCATCTGGATGAGGATGCGCGCCTATGGCTGACGCGGCTGCAAGCCGGCAAATCATGGGTCTGGATCGAAGGCAACCATGATCCGGGTCCCGTTGATCTGGGCGGTACGCATATGGCGCAAATGACCATCGGCACACTCACCTTCCGCCATATCGCTACCGCGGAAGTAGCCGAAGTGTCAGGTCACTATCACCCCAAACACCGTGTTGCAGGGCGCAGCAGGCCCGCGTTCCTTTGTGATACGCAGCGGCTCATCATGCCTGCCTATGGCGCATATACGGGCGGCCTCGCCAGCACCGCAGCAGACCTGCGCAGGCTCTTTCAAGAGCAAACCATCGCGATCATGACAGGGCACAAAGCCATCCCTGTGCCTGTTTAAACGGTCAGCCCCTCAGGCTCTGCCAACCCGTTGGCGCGGCAACAGGCCGTCAGCGTATTGGCCAAAAGGCAAGCAATCGTCATCGGCCCCACGCCACCGGGCACGGGGGTAATCGCACCGGCAACGGCGGCGCAGCTTTCATAATCCGCATCCCCCACCAGACGGGTGCCGCCTTCGGGTTTTTCGACCCGGTTGATACCCACATCAATCACGGTCGCACCCGGTTTGATCCAGTCGCCCGTGACCATCTGCGGACGCCCCACAGCGGCCACAACAATATCGGCCTGCCGCACAACATCAGACAGGTTCTTCGTCCGGCTATGAGCGATGGTGACGGTGCAACTGTCGTTCAGCAAGAGCTGCGCCATCGGTTTGCCCACGATGTTCGAGCGGCCAATCACCACGGCATTCATTCCCGAAAGCGACCCGTGATGATCGCGCAACATCATCAGACTGCCCAAAGGCGTGCACGGCACCATGCTTTTCTGTCCCGTGCCCAACAGACCGACATTCGAGATATGAAAGCCATCAACGTCCTTGGCCGGATCAATACTATTGATCACCAGATCACTGTTCAGATGCGCAGGCAGCGGCAATTGCACCAGAATACCATGCACAGCAGGGTCATCGTTCAACTGCGCAATCAGCGCCAGCAGATCGGCCTCGGGAGTATCCACATCCAACTGATGCGTGAAGGACTCCATACCAACCTCAACAGTCATCTTGCCCTTGGAGCGGACATAGACCTGACTGGCAGGGTCTTCGCCCACCAGTACAACAGCCAGACCGGGGGTAATGCCATGATCGGCCTTCAGCTTGGCCACACCTTCGGCGACTTGCCCGCGGACCTTTGCGGCAAAGGCTTTTCCATCAATTACTGTTGCTGTCATTACGTCTTCTCTTTGTTGGTCGGATAGGAAATGGGCGGGACATGGCCCCGCCCGTATCAGTTAGAACAGCCCTTCAATCTCGCCTGCATCATTCAGCATGATCTGCTCGGCCGAAGGCACACGTGGCAGACCCGGCATGGTCATGATCTCACCGCAGATGGCCACGATGAAGCCAGCGCCCGCGCTCAAACGCACCTCGCGGACCGGTACCGAGAACCCTGTCGGCGCACCGCGCTGGGTGGGATCGGTGGTAAAGCTGTACTGAGTCTTGGCCATACAGACCGGCAAGTTGCCGTATCCCTGCTCTTCCCACGTCTTCAACTGCTCGCGAATTTTGCCATCCACGACCACGCCGTCTGCGCGGTAGATTTTCTTTGCAATAGTATCAATCTTGTCAAAAAGGCTCATGTCATCTGGATAGATAGGTGAAAAATTCGCTTCACCTGCGTCGGCAATCTGCGCAACGCGCGTGGCAAGGTCCTTGGTGCCTTCTGATCCTAGCGCCCAGTGCTTGCACAGGATCGCCTCGGACCCTTGGGTTGCGACGTAGGCTTTGACCGCTTCAACTTCGGCGTCCGTATCAGTGACGAAATGGTTGATCGCCACAACCACCGGTACGCCAAAGGATTTGACGTTTTCGATGTGCCGTCCAAGGTTCGCACAGCCTGCCTCGACCGCCGCGACATTCTCTGTGCCAAGGTCGGCCTTGGCCACGCCCCCGTTCATTTTCATCGCGCGCACCGTGGCCACAACCACCACGCAAGACGGTGCGATGCCAGCCTTGCGGCATTTGATGTTCATGAATTTCTCGGCACCCAGGTCAGCACCGAAACCTGCCTCGGTCACAACATAATCGGCCAGTTTCAATGCCGTCGTAGTGGCTGTCACAGAATTACAGCCATGCGCGATATTTGCAAAAGGCCCACCATGCACAAAGGCCGGATTGTTTTCGAGTGTCTGCACGAGGTTCGGCTGCATCGCGTCTTTCAACAACACTGTCATCGCGCCATCGGCCTTGATGTCACGGCAGTAGACAGGGGTGCGATCGCGGCGGTAGGCCACGATGATATCGCCCAAACGCTTTTGCAGATCGTCCAGATTGCGGGCCAAGCAAAGGATCGCCATGACCTCGGATGCCACAGTAATGTCAAATCCTGCTTCACGCGGGAAACCGTTGGCCACGCCGCCCAAAGACGTCGTGATCTGACGCAAAGCCCGGTCGTTCATGTCGAGCACGCGCCGCCACACCACGCGGCGGATGTCGATCTCGAGTTCATTGCCCCAGTAGATATGGTTATCAATCATCGCCGACAGCAGGTTATGCGCCGACGTGATCGCATGGAAATCGCCTGTGAAATGCAGGTTCATGTCTTCCATCGGCACGACCTGCGCGTAACCACCGCCCGCAGCACCGCCTTTCATACCGAAACACGGCCCGAGCGAGGCTTCGCGAATACAAACCGCTGCCTTCTTGCCAATCGCGTTCAGACCGTCGCCCAGACCAACAGTCGTGGTCGTCTTGCCCTCGCCCGCAGGTGTCGGGTTGATCGCGGTGACAAGGATCAGCTTGCCATCGGGGCGGTCTTGTACCGCGTTGATCAGACGCTGGCTGACCTTTGCTTTGTCGTGGCCGTAGGGCAGCAGATCGTCGCTCTCGATGCCCAGCTTCGCACCGATTTCCTGAATTGGGCGCTTATGTGCGGCGCGCGCGATCTCGATATCAGACTTATATTCCATGAAAACCTTACCCATTTCTTGGCAATTGCCGTGTGTGTCCCTGACCGCTTCTATCGCTTGGTTATCACCCCATGCACCGTGATTGCGACATATTCACCGCCGGAATCGTCGGCAGCACGTCTGCTTGTGTCGGATGGGAAACCTAAGGGGCCCATGGGCGTTGGTCGGGGACATGCAGCGTCACGGTATCACCCAGATGGATACTCCCTTCACGTTCAACCCAAGCTGTCACGCCGCGTTTGCCTTTCGCCGCCGTTTTGAATTTGTCGCCTGCACCGGGATGATCGGCGTTGATCACCTTGGCAGGCAAATGGCAGGGGCGGTTTTGCATATCGACAACAATCACGGACCCGTCCGCGAATTGCAAACGCGATGAGGGGGGCAGGTGACTAAAGTCAGGGATACCGCCAATCACCAAAGACGCGCCAATCAGCGCAGGGTCCAGCGCTTCCAACCCACAATCCGCAGCAATCTCGGCCAGTTCCTCGGCAGACACTACAGACAATTGACGCACATTGCGGATTTCGGTGTTGCGCGGATACTGGCTTAGAACCCGGCTACAGGATGGGCGCGTCAGCCCGCCATGCACTTCACCAGGAATACCCGCATAGGTCAGTTCTGCCATATCCGCCGCTTGCGAGCGCAAAGAAGCATCGCGGTCTGGCACATGGCCGATCCAGACAACTTCACCGGTGATTTTTGTGGGGGCCAATGCAGGCATAACGCGCTCCTCTTTGTCGTTGGCCTATGCTTACGGCAGACAAATGAAGGCTTCAATCGGCAGTGGCCAAAGAAAAACGCCGCTCCTCGCAGAGCGGCGTTTTGATTTTATGCAGAAGGTTCCGGTTCCATTCCGCCATCATCAGAAGCGCGCGGCTTCTTGGGCTTGGTTTTCGGGATCGCCGTGACCGACGGAGTCCCACCTGCAGACGGCGTATCATCACTATCGTTGCCAGCTTGTGGAGGTTCACCCGCCATCACGCGCTTAATCTCGTCACCAGTCAGTGTCTCATACTCCAACAGCCCCTGCGCCAGACGCTCAAACTCTTCGCTCTTTTCGGTGATGATCTTATGGGCCAGTTCATAACCGGCCTGGATGAAGCTACGCACCTCATCCTCGATCAGCTCTTTGGTGTGGGCCGATACCGATAGGCCAGCGGTATTGCCGGAATACCCTTCATGCGCCTCGGAATAGTCGATGTTGCCGACCTTATCTGACATACCCCACCGCAGGATCATCGCACGGGCCAATTGGCTGGCCTGCTGGATGTCACCGGCAGGGCCGTTGCTGACCTGATCGGCACCGTATTTGATGGTTTCCGCCGCCTTGCCTGCCATGGTCATGGCCAGACGCTGGTGGCATTCGTCACGGAACATGTTCAGCCGGTCCATCTCGGGCAGGCTCATCACCATGCCCAAAGCACCACCGCGCGGAATGATCGTGGCCTTATAGACCGGATCACATTTCGGCAGCGAAATACCGACAATCGCATGGCCAGCTTCGTGATAGGCGGTCATTTCTTTTTGCTCGGCAGTCATAACCATGGACCGGCGCTCGGCTCCCATCATGACCTTATCCTTGGCGCTTTCAAAGTCGACCATCGTCACAAACCGGCGTCCCACGCGCGCTGCCATCAGCGCAGCTTCGTTGACAAGGTTCGCCAAATCGGCACCCGAGAAACCCGGAGAACCGCGCGCAATGATGCGCAGATCAACATCAGGGCCGAGCGGGATTTTACGCGCATGCACGCCCAAAATCTTTTCACGGCCTTTGATATCGGGGTTCGGAACAGTGACCTGACGGTCAAAACGGCCTGGACGCAAAAGCGCAGGGTCAAGCACGTCACGGCGGTTGGTGGCCGCGACGATGATGACACCTTCGTTGGCCTCAAACCCGTCCATCTCGACCAGAAGCTGGTTCAAGGTCTGCTCACGCTCGTCGTTGCCGCCACCGATGCCGACACCACGTGCGCGGCCGACGGCGTCAATCTCGTCGATGAACACGATACAAGGTGCGTTTTTTTTGGCCTGCTCGAACATATCGCGGACGCGGGATGCACCCACACCAACAAACATTTCGACAAAGTCAGAACCAGAGATCGTAAAGAATGGCACACCTGCCTCGCCCGCGATTGCGCGCGCAAGCAGCGTTTTACCTGTCCCTGGAGGGCCGACAAGAAGCGCACCTTTGGGAATTTTACCGCCAAGACGCGAGAATTTTTGCGGGTTCCGCAGAAATTCGACGATCTCTTCAAGCTCTTCTTTGGCTTCATCAATACCCGCGACATCATCAAATGTTACGCGCCCGTGTTTTTCGGTCAGCAATTTTGCGCGTGATTTGCCAAAGCCCATCGCACCGCCTTTGCCGCCGCCCTGCATCCGGTTCATGAAATAGATCCACACACCGATCAAAAGCAGGAAAGGAAGCAGGCTGAGCAGGAATGACTGGAATACCGATGTTTCCTGGCTCCGCGCCTCAACCGGCACATCAGCGGCGAGCAAAAGCTGTGTCACTTCAGCATCTTGCGGGCGGATCGTGGTAAAAGTGCGACCTGCCTCCGTGAAGCGGATATTCTCACCATCAATGACGGCGCTTGTTACGCTGCCACTTTCAACGGCTTCGACAAAAGCAGAGTAGCTGCGCGTCTCACTGTTTGTGGCGCCCTGCGGACTGCTGAAGAGATTGAAGAGGGCCAGTACCATCAGGAACAGGACGACCCAAAAGACCATGTTACGCGCGTTGCCCAAGGGGGAAACTCCTTTGAAATGGGGAAGTGGGACGACAGAGTCGTCGCACAAGCGTTTCATCTAAAATAGAGGTTAAACCTCAATCTTCAATGGCAAACGCCGATGAATGGAAATCCGCGACAATCCGCGCAGACCATCCGTTCGATAAACCGGCCAGAGGTGCCGCGATTAGACTGTCACCATGCCAGACAGAAGGC
>CAYZKE010000124.1:4822-8126 GCA_964478505.1 uncultured Loktanella sp. | reverse complement strand
GTGCAGAAAAAGGGGCTCCCGGGTGAGCACCATTTCTTCATCACCTTTGACACGATGCACCCTGACGTGGAAATCGCCGATTGGCTGTCTGACCGCTATCCCGGCGAAATGACCGTGGTAATCCAGCACTGGTTTGACAATCTGGACGTCACTGACGAAGGCTTTACGATCACGCTGAACTTCGGGGATAACCCCGAGACGCTTTATATCCCCTATGACGCGATCAAGACTTTCGTGGACCCGTCCGTCGAATTCGGCCTGCGGTTCGAGACGCAAAACGAAGATGACACCACCGATGAGGTGGCAGAGGCCCCGATGGACGAAATGGTCGAACCGGAAGATGACAAAGCGCCTAAAGAGGCCGAAGTCGTCAGCCTTGATCAATTTCGCAAGTAATCACCCGCCCCTGGCGGTGATGCGATATTGCGCAAGCGCCCCCTGCTGCCTATAGGTCAGATGCGAAAAGCCTAAGGGGAACATCATGACCGATACACGTACAGAAACCGACAGTTTTGGCCCGCTGGAGGTTCCCAGCGACCGCTATTGGGGCGCGCAAACGCAGCGCTCGATCATGAACTTCCCCATCGGCTGGGAAAAGCAGCCAGTTGCCATCGTGCGTGGCTTGGGTGTGATCAAACAGGCCTGTGCCATGGCCAACAAGGAGCGTGGCAAACTGGATCCGGAACTTGCGGATGCGATTATTGCGGCCGCCGCCGAAGTAGTGGCAGGCAAGCTCGATGATCATTTTCCTCTGGTGGTCTGGCAGACGGGATCAGGCACGCAATCGAACATGAATGCCAACGAGGTGGTATCAAACCGCGCGATTGAAATGCTCGGCGGTGTGATCGGATCGAAAGACCCTGTGCACCCCAACGATCACTGCAACATGGGCCAGTCGTCCAACGATACCTTCCCCACCGCAATGCATATCGCCGTGGCGATGACAGCCCGTGACGTGCTGCTACCGGGGCTCGAGAAGCTCCACGCGGCTCTGGCGGCAAAACAGGCGGAATTTGATGATATCATCAAGATCGGCCGCACCCATGCGATGGACGCCACTCCGCTGACACTCGGTCAGGAATTTTCCGGCTACACCCATCAGGTCGCCATGGGGATCCGCCGGATCAAGGCCGCCCTGCCCGCGATTTATGAGCTGGCACAAGGTGGCACCGCTGTGGGCACCGGCCTGAATACACCCAAAGGCTGGGGTGAAACCGTGGCCGCCCATATGGCCGAGATCACCGGCCTGCCGTTCGTGACAGCCCCCAACAAATTTGAGGCGCTGGCCGCGCATGACGCGCTTGTCGAAATGTCGGGTGCGTTGAAAACCGTCGCCGTCAGCCTTTACAAAATCGCCGCCGATATCCGCATGCTGGGCTCTGGCCCGCGCTGTGGTCTGGGCGAGTTGATGTTGCCCGAGAATGAGCCCGGCTCATCCATCATGCCCGGCAAGGTGAACCCCACACAGGTCGAAGCGCTGACGCAGGTCTGCGCCCATGTCATGGGCAATGACGCGGCTGTTGGTTTTGCAGGCTCGCAAGGGCATTTTGAGCTGAACGTCATGAAGCCAATGATGGCCTATAACGTATTGCAATCCATGCAGCTTTTGGGTGACGCCTCGGTCACATTCACCGATAACTGCGTTGTCGGCATTCGCGCTGATCGCACACGGATCGAGAAACTGATGCGGGAATCGCTGATGCTGGTCACGGCTTTGGCCCCCACCATCGGCTATGACAACGCCACGACGGTCGCCAAAACCGCGCATAAGAACGGCACGACGCTGAAAGAAGAAGCGATCAAGCTGGGCTTTGTGGATGAAGCGACCTTCGACAAGGTCGTGCGCCCCGAGGACATGATCGGGCCAAAATGAAGCCTGTGAACCTCAATCAGGTGCGCAAGGCGAAAACGCGGGCCGAGGCAAAGGCCAAAGCGGACGAAAATGCCGTCCGCTTTGGTCGTACAAAGGCCGAGAAAGTACTGGACGCCACCCGCGCTCAGCACGCCAGTAAGCGCCTCGACCAACTCAAGTTCGAAGACGAGTGATGGATCACCGGCGCCCTGTCAAACGGTCTTTGACCCTGCGCGGGCACCGCACCAGCGTATCCCTTGAAGATATCTTCTGGGATGCGTTCCGCCGCTATGCGGAACAGGATGGCGATACAATCAACGGGCTGGCTGCTAAAATAGATGAAGCCCGAGGTGATCTCGGGCTTGCTTCAGCGATACGGATTTTCGTGCTCGAGCGCGCGCTCAAACAACATTAGGACTTCGAAGAATACAGCGCGCCACGCAGGCTGGAAAGTTGTGCACTTGCGTCCAGTTCGCCCTCGCTCAGCTTTGCGGGCTTGACCGGCTTTGCCGTGCGGGCCTGCTTGTCAAACAGCTTGGCAAGTTGTGTACCGTCAAGCTGCTTTTTTGCAGTCGGGCGCTTTGCAGCGGTATCATCATTACGCTTAAACAGGCCGGTTAGACCTTTTCTTGACGAACCTGGCAGCGAAATTGTCATGAGATCGAGCCCCCTCTTTAAAGATACATAAGTTGTTAAAGTAAGAATGGCACAATGTAGACAACAGGGCAAATGTCAGTTCAAGTGCCATATTTAGATAACACACTATAAAACATTGTTATTGTTAAATTAAATGAGTTATTGCAGCGTTAACCTCTCAAACATTATGTCATAATCGCTGCGCAAAATACCAACAAAACCACCAAACTTGCCCAATTTGTCAGCGCAGGTGAAACAATGTCATTCTACCGCGGCCTGATTCGCAGCCATATGCCCGCTGTCGAACGCACTGTCAGATGGGCCACCGGGACTGGAATGCGCCCTTCCACCACAGAAAATTCATAAGCCTTTAGCAACCGCGCCAGAACCACGACCCCTTCGATCAGAGCAAACCCCGCTCCCGAACAAATCCGCGGTCCTGCCGAGAACGGGATATAGGCATCCCGCGCACAGGCCTTGCCGTTCTCGGTGTCCCATCGCGCAGGATCAAAGGCATCCGGATTGTCCCAAAGCCGCGTGTGCCGGTGCAGATGCCAAGGCGACAATACAATCTGCGCACCGCGTTTGATTGTGCGGCCGCGAAACGCTTGCGCTTCGGATGCTTCACGCACCATCATGGGCACCGCCGGATACAGCCGCAGAGTTTCGCGGAACACATCACGGGTGTGTTTCAGCTTTGACAGATCGGCGAACGCACCGCCAAAGCTGTCGGCCTCCTCGCGCAGCCTGTCTTGCCATTCAGGATACAGCGCCAAAAGATAGAGCGCCCAAGCGAGGACCGCCGCACTGGTTTCA
>CAYZKE010000124.1:0-4792 GCA_964478505.1 uncultured Loktanella sp. | reverse complement strand
TGTCGCCAGATCATCCGGCGCTTTGCCTGCCGCAATCAGGTCAAGCCGGTCTTCGGTCAGCTTTGTAATCAGTGCGCGAATGTGCCGTGCGTTACGCCGCGTTTCAGAGCGGAAAAACCGCGGCATCCACGCGGGACCACGGACAAAGGCGGCAAGGTTCAGAATAGGCTGTGTGCGTTGATAGGCCCGAAACGCATGAAACACCTCTTGCGCGGTCTCGTCCTCGATCGGGATCGAAAACAGGATGCGAAAGATCACGTCGGCCGCAATATGGCTGGTGATCGCCTCGATCTCTTGCGGCTCATCCGGCGGCAGGCCTGCAAGCCGCGCCACCCCTGCATCGGCAGCGTCACACATCCCCGGATAAGTATCGCGCAACCGCCCACCCTCGAACGCAGGGTCGATGATGCGCCGTTGGCGTTTCCACGTCTCGCCATTTGTCAGAAAGACACTGTTTCCCAGCAAGGGGCGCAACCCCGCACCAATGCGGTCCGACTTGGGAAAGGCATCAGGATTGCGCACCAGCACCTCTTTTATCAGGTCGGGATCATTGACCAGATAGCTGCGAAAGAACGGCGTGCGGAATTCGGCCATCCATGCACGGTAAAGCTTGGCTGGCTGTGCTGACAGAATATCCTTGCGAAACAGACGCATATACCGCCAAAGCGATATTTTCTCAGGCCGTGACGGGGGTTTGGGCGGCAGCTGCATCAGGGCACCTGCGACGTGTATTTGGACACAGGGATATCAATGCGCGATCCGGAGGGTTTGCGCCCCGCATAGCGCGCGGCAAGCGTCAACGGGCCCGCCGTGATCTGGAAATAGTCGTAATCCTTGGGCCGGTCAAAGGCGCAAAGATACTGAAAATGCAGCCGGAAAAACCGCCACCGCAGGGCTTTCCAGCGTGCTGGCGTCAGGCTTTGGGTAAAGGCTGCCGATATCACCAAAGGCCAGCGTTTGTTGTCAGGGGCAACGCCCGTCACCGCCACCGGATCGCACAATGCAAAACAGCATCCGTCACCGGGGGCTGACACATCAACCCATGTCAGCTTATCGCTGGCGGACAAGACCGCCAGATCGCGCCTGAGCTCACGGGCGCGTGGCAGGAACGACACCATTGGCACCACCTGTCCGAGTGACAGAAACGCCAAGGCCGGGCCGTTCTTAGGCACCTGCCCCGCGCGCAGCAAATCGGCAAGGATCGACACCGCCAGATGTGCCCCCGATGAATGCCCGACGACAAGCACTTCATCCACATCCTCTTCCAAGGCAGCTGCAATAAGCGTCTGGAATTCGCGCATACGTGCTGCCAATGCGGGCGGCGCTTGACCGCGCAATTGGGCCGAATAGGCGTAGTCATGCATGAGGTAGTAGGCAAAGAGCTTGTTATCTCGGGCCTTGAACCAGCGCAGGATCGTCACCGCAACCACTATCGTTACAAGCCAACTTACTGCCCAGAGACCCAATGCAAGGCCTGTGAATAGCACACCTTCGGATAATCCGACCCAAGCCAACGCGCCCTGCCCGACTGTTTCCACAACCCCGCCAAGCCATGACCCGACCCCGATCGCCAAGGCCAGTTGTGTCAGCAACATCACCACCGGATAAAGCGCCGCAATCACCGGCCCTTTGCGCATCCACATCAGACGGCGCAGCGTGCCGGTGCTGATATAGGTCCATGCGGTTTGCACCAGTTGCAGGTAGGTTGCCGGAATGGATTGCGCCATGCTGTCCCGCACGATGTCGGACCAGACCAAGACATCGACTTGAGACATGACAGGCTGCCCTGCGATCCGTGCACCGACGGTCCAGCGGAACGAGGTCTCGGATGTCTCTGCTTTCACACCGATTTCATAGCCGCTGATCTTGGCCTGTGCGGCCCCCTCGGTGCGGTAAAGTTCTCGGTAGCGGCGGGGAGGAAAAGGATCTTAGCCAGGAATATGGAAGAACCGCCGTATCCTGACCTGTCCTGTCTGCGCGTTCATCGCTGCCCCTCTTGGCTTGTGCGGAACAGGTTAGCGGGTTCTGCGGGGAAGGATAAGAGCCTAGCCAATCAAAGCCAGCGCTGGGAACCGCTCAAGCAGCCAATAGCTGAAGGCTGCAAATTGACCGGTCATCATCATCAGGCCCACGGTCCACAACAACAGGCCCGAGATCTTTTCGATCCGGTCCATATGGCGCTTCATCCAGCCCATGACACCCTTGAGGCGCGGAAAGAATGCTGCGACTAGCAGGAAAGGAATGCCCAGCCCAAAGGCATAGACCGCCAGTAGAACAGTCCCCCGTGCAACATCCGCCTCAGAGGCGGCAAGGCTGAGGATCGCGCCAAGGATCGGCCCGAGGCAGGGTGTCCAGCCAAAGGCAAAGGCAAGACCCAAAAGATAGGCACCGAAAGCTGAACCGCCCTTGTCACCCGCATCAACGCGCAATTCGCGGTCAAGAAACCCGATCCGAAACACGCCGATGAAATGCGCGCCAAGGACCATGATCATCGCGCCTGCGACGATGATAAACCAATCCTGCACCTGCAAAAGCATCCGTCCCATGGTGGAAAAGGCGAGGCCCAAAAGCAGGAAGATCGTTGACAGTCCCAGCACAAAAAAAACAGCCGAGAGAAAGACGCGCTTCCGCGCTGCGCGTGTCTCTTCCATTTCGCTGACAGATACACCGCCCATATAGGCAAGATAGGGCGGCACAACGGGCAGCACGCAGGGGCTGAGGAACGACAGAATGCCCGCCAGCATGGCGATCAACATCGCAGGTAGCAATGCGGCGTCAAAAATCAGAGCAGTGTCGAGCATTTCATTTCCTTTGCCCCTGCTTAAGCGAGCTTTTGCACGAGGTCACGGTCCAAGTTGTCACAAGTTGGTGGACAAATTGAAACATCGCGCCTACCTCCACGCTATGACCTACGATGCTGATCTCGATGCCAAAGGGCTGCTCTGCCCGCTCCCCGTGCTGAAAGCGCGCAAACGCCTGAAAGCTCTGGGAACTGGTCAGGTGCTGCGCATGCTGGCCGATGATCCGGCGGCAATCGTAGACGTCCCGCATTTCTGCGCCGAAGCGGGCCATGCGTTGATTGCAACGGAAGACACGGCGGACGGGCAGCTTTATTTCATCAAGAAGGCCTGATCGAAGATCGCGACGAACCTTGCGCGGTCCACGCAGCCAAGCGATTGCGCCGAAGCCCTATCAAAAAAGCCCGGGCCAAGTGCCGGCAAAGCCCATGATGCGCGGGGCAGGTTTCAGTTCAATCAGATCAGCGGTGCTAACGCCCGCCGCGGCACGCAGTACTTTGATAGACCGCCGAAATACGCACCAGCATTTTGGCACGCATGACCGCTCTGGCGGCATCTACGGCTGCGAACATGTGACTGGCAGGACAGGACAGCTGTTTGTAGGTCGGTCCGACCTGTTGGTCAGTCGCGCAAAAAAGGCGCCGCCCAGCGGGCAGCGCCAAATCTGCTTTTCGCGTTTCGCATTGCAAGTGCCGCGCCCAGAAAACCGAAGTCTCCTGCGATAACAACACTTGCGGACATCAGCCGCCCAGCGACCACCATCCCTTGCGCTTGGGCTTTGCCTTCTCCGGCGTTACGTCTTCTGCAGTGGCGGTAGCAGGAACAGGTTCCGGTTTGGTTTCCGATTCGGATTTTGGTTCAGCTTCCGATGCAGGTTCCGGCGCGGGCGCAGGAGCCGGTTCAGCCGCGGGAGCTTCTGCGGCCGGTGCCGTTTCTTCTTTCGGCTTTGGCTTCGCACGACTACGACGCTTGGGCTTTTCCGCTTCCGCAGGAGCCTCACCCTCCGGAGCGGTATCAGCAACAGAAGGCGCTTCGGCTTCCACATCCGCCTTCTTGCGACGCGTACGCTTTTTCGGCGCAGGCTTTTCCTCAGCAGGCACCTCGGCAGCAGTATCTTCAAACGGCGCCGCTTCGGCCCCGGGCTCGGTTTCAGCCGCTACCGGCTTCTTGCTACGGCTGCGCGTGCGCTTGGGCTTGACCTCGGGTGCCGGCGTATCGGCCGGAACCTCTTGCGGTGCAGCCTCGGCATTATCATCGGTGGCCTCGTCATCGCCGTTCTGATGATCACCATTCTGGTTTTCGCCATTGCTACCACTGCCACCACGACGGCGCCGACGCCTGCGGCGCTTGCGCTTGGGCTTGTCTTCACCATCACCCGCAGGGGCGTGACCTGCACCACCATGCGTGTTGCTTTCCGCGTCCTCATCGCTGTCGATGATGATGTTTTCATCGGCAACGACATCATCATCGTCATCCATCATGACCGCAGAGGCGACAACCGGCGCCGCATCGGGAACCACGCGTGTGGCTGTCTTGAACTTCTCGATCGCAAAGTCAGGCGATACGAGCGTTGGATCACATTCGATCCGGACAGACATGCCGTAGCGCGCTTCGATATCGGCGATATGTTCGCGTTTGCCGTTCATCAGGAAGTTGGCAATCGAGATCGGCGCCTTGATCAGCACCTCTTTGGACCGTCCGCGCACGCCTTCTTCTTCAAGTGCGCGCAGGATGGAAAGCGCCACGTTGTCGTCCGAACGCAGCAGGCCGGTCCCATGACAATGCGGACACATCTGGGTTGTGGCCTCAAGCATACCGGGGCGCAGACGCTGACGGGACATTTCCATCAGTCCAAAGCCCGAAATCCGGCCCACCTGAATGCGCGCGCGGTCGGTCTTGAGCTTGTCTTTGAACCGCTTTTCAACGGCGGCGTTGTTGCGACGTTCGTCCATGTCGATGAAATCGATCACAATCAGACCGGCCAAGTCACGCAG